>JACIYQ010000326.1 GCA_014359855.1 Parvibaculum sp. | reverse complement strand
GATCAACGAGCATCTCGGCGACGCGCTCTGGAAGGTCGGACGCAAGATCGAGGCGCGCTTCCAGTGGAGCCATGCGCTTTCCATGAAGCCGGAAGCCAAGCGCGAGGAAATCCTCCGCACGAAGCTCGATCTCGGCCTCGAAGCGGGCGAACGCGCCGAGAACGACCTCAAGGGCAGCATGCCTGCGGGCGCGGCGGGATCGTGAACCCATGCCGGGGCCGGTGACGGAAGACGCCTTTGCCAAGATCAATCTGACGCTTCGCATCCTGGGACGCCGGGAGGACGGCTATCACGAGCTGCGCAGCCTCGTCGCCTTCGCACGCATCGGCGACAGGGTGACGGCGGCTCATGCCGATGATGTGTCGCTCGATGTGACCGGGGCTTTCGCGCCCGCGCTCGAAGCCGAAGCCGACAACCTCGTGCTGCGGGCGGCGCGCGCACTTCGCAAACTTGCCGGGGTGACGGCGGGTGCGCATCTCACGCTTGAGAAGAACCTGCCCGTCGCCTCCGGTATCGGTGGCGGTTCGGCGGATGCGGCGGCGGCGCTGAGGGCGCTGATGCGGCTCTGGAAGATCGAGCCGGACAAGGCCTCGCTCGCGACGCTGGCCGCATCGCTCGGCGCCGATGTGCCGGTGTGTCTCGCCTCGTCCTCCGCCTTGATGTGGGGCGTCGGGGAAAAGATCGCCCGCCTGCCGCTGCCCGCCTTCTGGCTGGTGCTCGCCAATCCCGGCATCGCGCTTTCGACGCCCGCCGTCTTCCGGGAACTGGCGGCGCCGCCGCTCGACGCATTGCCGTCCGATCCGGCGCTGCCGGCCTTCCCGACGCTCGACCGTCTCGTGCGCTGGGCGGCGGAAGAGGGAAACGGCCTCGAAGCACCCGCCATTGCGCTCGCCCCGGCCGTGGGCGAGGCGCGGGACGCCATCGCGGCGACGGCCGATTGCCTGATTGCGCGCATGTCGGGCTCGGGCGCGACATGCTTCGGCCTCTATCCCTCGGAGGCCGCGGCCAGCGAGGCGGCACGCGCGCTTGCCACCGCGCATCCCGGCTGGTGGATCGCAGCGGGCGAGGCCGTCTGAAACCGGATCAGTGCCAGATCAATGATTTCGGTTGATGCAGAACTCGACGAGCAGCGTCAGCGCATCCCGGTACTCGCTCTCGGGGAAGATCGCCAGCGCATCGATGGCGATGGCGCCGTAATGCCGTGCGCGCGAGGTGGTATCCTTGAGCGCCGAATGGCGCTGCATGAACTCGACCGCCTTTTCGAGGTCGCCCTCCTGCCGGTCGCCTTCCTGCAGCGTTCGCTGCCAGAAGGCGCGCTCCTCCGCCGTGCCGCGCCGGAAGGCGAGAACGACGGGCAGCGTGATCTTGCCCTCGCGGAAATCGTCGCCGACATTCTTGCCGAGCGAGGCCGCGCGGCCACCATAGTCGAGCGCGTCGTCGACAAGCTGGAAGGCGATGCCGAGATTGCGGCCATAGGATTCGAGCGCCGCGGCCTCGCTGCCGTTGCGCCCGGAAATGACGGCGCCGATTTCGGTCGCTGCGGCGAAAAGGGCGGCCGTCTTCGCCGAGATGACGCGCAGATAGGCGTCTTCCGTCGTGCCCGTGTCCTTGGCGGCGGCAAGCTGCATCACCTCGCCTTCGGCAATGATGGAGGCGGCATCCGAGATGATTTCGAGCGCACGCAGCGACTTCGTTTCGACCATGAGCTTGAAGGCGCGGCCAAGCAGGAAATCGCCGACGAGAACGCTCGCCTGGTTGCCCCAGATGGTACGCGCCGTCCGCTTGCCGCGCCGCAAGTCGCTCTCGTCCACCACATCGTCGTGGAGGAGCGTCGCCGTGTGCAGGAACTCGACGGTAGCCGCGAGCTTGATGTGGTCCTTGCCGGTGTAGCCGCACATCCGCGAAGAGGCGATGGTGAGCATGGGCCTGAGCCGCTTGCCGCCCGAATTGATGAGATGGCTCGCGAGGTCCGGGATCATCGGCACGTCGGACGCCATCCGCTCCCGGATGAACTCGTTGACGGCCTCCATTTCGCTCGCCACCAGCGCCTGAAGCTGCGCTACGGCTTTCTGGCCGCGACCGCGATCTTCCTCCAGGGGAACAACAACACCCACTCGCCACTCCTGAATTGAAGCCGGTTTCCGGCTGGAGACCCGATTTTCCATTTACAGCTTGTGTTATCCTGCCGTCACAAGGGAGCATAGGTTGGGGCTCCGGGGGCGGCAAGGTCCGCAGGCTATATGCCGCAACCTGTCCGGCGGAGCAATGTCTGGAGGCATGCAGCGCGTGAAAGAGCTGATTCGCACCAACGACACGGTTTTCATCTCCTTCCTCACGCACAGGTTGCGGGAGGAAGGCATAGAACCTTTCGAAATGGACAGCCATATGAGCCTTGTCGAGGGCTCGCTCGGCGTCCTGCCGAAGCGTATCATGGTGGCGGACGACGATTATGAGAGCGCCCGGAAGATTCTCGACGAGGCCAGAGGGAGCGAGATCCGATGAGCGGCATGGCGGCCCCCGAAGACACCACCGATGACGGCTTTCTGGACGGAAGGCTGAAAATCCTCCAGCCCGCCAAGGGCTATCGCGCGGGGCTCGACGCGGTGCTGCTTGCCGCCGCCGTGCCCGCGCGGGCGGGCGAGCGGGTCCTCGAAGCCGGTGCGGGCGCCGGCGTTGCGAGCCTCTGCCTCGCTTCGCGTGTGAGCGGGCTTGAGGTGGCGGGGATCGAAGTGCAGCCCGGCCTTGCGCGGCTCGCAGGCGAAAACATCACCCGCAATGCACTTGGCGACCGGGTCTCGATCGTCGAGGGCGATATCGGCCAGCCGGTGCGCGACCTCGTGGCGATGGGTTTCGAGCCCAATGCCTGGCACCATGTTTTCGCCAATCCGCCCTTCCACGATCCGGCCTCGAACCCGGCCTCGCCCAATGAGAGCAAGGCGCAGGCTCACCTGACGCTCGGCTCCGACCTCGACGACTGGGTGCGCTTTGCCTGCGTGATGGCGCGCCCGAAAGGCACGGTCACCTTCATTCACCGCGCGGATGCGCTGGCCGGCCTGCTGGGCGCGATGACGGGGCATCTGGGCGGCATCGAGGTCTTTCCGCTCTGGCCCGCCACGGGCAAGCCCGCCTCTCGCGTCATCCTGCGCGGTCAGCGCGACTCGAAGGCGCCGCTCGTGTTGCGTCCCGGCCTTGTGCTGCATGGCCGCGACGGGCGCTTCACCGAGCGGGCGGAGGCGCTGCTCCGCCGGGGCGAGGCGCTGCTGCTCGACCAGCCGGGCTGACCATACCCGGATGAGGGTTTTTGCGGGTTTGTCTGTTCGCCTCCGCGCGGATAGAAATACCCGGCCTCGCCCACTATATGGATATGAAGTGGCGAGCCCTTGCTTCCCCGTTGAAAGGAAATTCCCGTGCCTCCTTATCGTTCCCGCACCACGACCCACGGCCGCAATATGGCGGGTGCCCGCGGTCTCTGGCGCGCCACAGGCATGAAAGACGGCGATTTCGGCAAGCCGATCATCGCCATTGCCAATTCCTTCACCCAGTTCGTGCCGGGCCACGTGCACCTGAAGGATATGGGGCAGCTTGTCGCCCGCGAAATCGAAAAGGCGGGCGGGGTCGCCAAGGAGTTCAACACCATCGCGGTCGATGACGGCATCGCCATGGGCCATGACGGCATGCTCTACAGCCTGCCCTCGCGCGACCTCATCGCGGATAGCGTCGAATACATGGTCAACGCGCATTGCGCCGACGCGCTCGTCTGCATCTCCAATTGCGACAAGATCACGCCCGGCATGCTGATGGCTGCCATGCGCCTCAATATTCCCGTGGTCTTCGTCTCGGGCGGACCGATGGAAGCGGGCAAGGTGAAGTGGGACGACGAGGACCGCGCCATCGACCTCATCGATGCCATGATCGCGGCCGCCGACGACACGGTTTCCGACAACCAGGTTGCCGTTATCGAGCGTTCGGCCTGTCCGACCTGCGGCTCGTGCTCCGGCATGTTCACCGCCAATTCGATGAACTGCCTGACGGAAGCGCTCGGCCTGTCCCTGCCGGGCAACGGCTCGACGCTCGCCACGCATTCAGACCGCAAGGAACTGTTTCTCGAGGCCGGCCGGCTGATCGTCGAAATCACCCGCCGCCATTACGAGACGGACGATGCCGGCGTTCTGCCGCGCAGCATCGCCACGTTCGAAGCCTTTGAAAATGCCATGTCGCTCGACATTGCCATGGGCGGTTCGACGAACACGGTCCTGCATCTTCTGGCCGCCGCCTTCGAAGGCGAGGTGCCGTTCACGATGAAGGACATCGACCGCCTGTCGCGCCATGTGCCGAACCTCTCGAAGGTCGCGCCGGCGCGCAACGACGTCCACATGGAAGACGTGCACCGCGCAGGCGGTATCTTCGCCATTCTCGGCGAACTCGATCGCGGCGGGCTCATCCACCGCGACGTCCCGACCGTTCACAGCCCGACGCTGGGCGAGGCGATCGATCATTGGGACATCCGCAAGTCGAAGAGCAATCACGCGCATGAATTCTTCCGCGCCGCGCCGGGCGGCGTGCGCACCACCGAAGCCTTCTCGCAGTCGCGCCGCTACCCCGACCTCGATCTCGACCGCGCGAACGGCGTCATCCGCGACATCGAACATGCCTATTCGAAGGATGGCGGCCTTGCCGTGCTGTATGGCAATCTGGCGGAGGATGGCTGCATCGTGAAGACGGCCGGCGTCGATCCCTCGAACCTCGTTTTCTCGGGACCTGCGCGCGTCTACGAAAGTCAGGACACGGCCGTCCTCGGCATTCTGAACAACGAGGTCAAGGCCGGCGAAGTCGTTCTCATCCGCTACGAAGGTCCGCGCGGCGGACCCGGCATGCAGGAAATGCTCTACCCGACGAGCTACATCAAGTCGAAGGGGCTGGGGAAACTCTGCGCATTGGTGACGGATGGACGTTTTTCCGGCGGTACGTCGGGCCTGTCCATCGGCCATGTCTCGCCGGAAGCGGCGGAAGGCGGCACCATCGGCCTCGTCGAGACGGGCGATCTCATCGAGATCGACATTCCGGCCCGCAAGATTCATCTCGCCGTTGCGGACGATGTTCTGGCCGGACGGCGCGAACAGGCCGAAGAGGACGGCTGGATGCCGAAGGAGGTGCGCAAGCGCCGCGTTTCTCCGGCGCTTCAGGCCTATGCCGCCATGTCCACCAGCGCGGCACGCGGCGCCGTCCGCGACGTGTCGCAATTGAGCGGGCTGCGCAATCGCGGGAAATAGGACAAGCGGAAGCGGCGCGGTGGCGGCGGGATTCGATCCCGCTTGCCGCAACCGCGCCGCATCCCTATTTGTGATCATATGAAAAACCGCATCGCGCCTTTCCTCCCCCCGATCGTCCGCAACCGCATTCTCCCCGGCTGGGAGCCGAAGCCCGTCGTCGCCGTGGTGCGGCTCGCGGGCGTCATCGGCCCCTCGCAACCTCTGCGCGGCGGGCTGAACCTCGCTTCCGTCGCCGGACCGCTCGAAGCGGCCTTCTCGCTCAGGGGCGTGAAGGCGGTGGCGCTCATCGTCAATTCGCCGGGCGGCTCGCCGGTGCAGTCCTCGCTCATCTACAAGCGCATTCGTTCGCTGGCGGAGGAAAAGGAACTGCCGGTCTATGCCTTCGCCGAAGACGTGGCGGCGTCGGGCGGCTACATGATCGCCTGCGCGGCGGACGAGATCTACGCCGACGAGAGTTCGGTGGTCGGCTCCATCGGCGTCGTCTCGGCGGGCTTCGGCTTTACCGGCCTGATCGAGAAGCTCGGCGTCGAGCGCCGCGTCCATACGGCCGGCGAAAGCAAGGCCATGCTCGATCCCTTCCAGCCCGAGAAGGAAGACGACGTGAAGCGCCTTGTGGCGCTCCAGCAGGCCGTCCATGAGAACTTCAAGAAGCTCGTGCGGGACGCGCGCGGCGAACGCCTGAAGGCGGACGATCCGGCGATCTTCTCCGGCGAGTTCTGGGCGGGCGAGGGCGCGGTGGCACGCGGCCTGATCGACGGCATTGCCGATATCCGGGGCAAGATGCGCGATCTCTTCGGCAAGGAAGTGAAGCTGAAGCTCGTGAGCCCGCGAACGCCCTGGTGGCGGCCGGGCGGCGGCGTCGCGTCCAACCGGCTCGGCGGTGCATTTCAGGGGTTTGGGACCGGATTCGCGGCCGAAATCGGCGATGGACTGATCGCCGCGGCGCAGAGGCGTTCCCTTTGGAGCCGTTTTGGCCTTTAATAGGGGCTTCGGGCCGGTGCGCATGGTTCTGGTCCGGCAGTTCGAGAGGGCGATGACATGACGAAGATCGTCTTTGCAGCCGTTTTCATCGCGGTCTGCTATGCGGCGTACAACGCGATCCAGCGCCAGGCGGCGCGCCAGCGCGAGGCCTTTGCCCGCGCCCACAGCCGCAGCCGCGTGGAGCCGCGCGACCTCGGCACGCTGCGCGATGGCGGCGACGGCGTCTACGTGCCCGAGCACAGCCGCCGCGACATCTGAACGGCACCGGACGAACTGCAAATATTCCTGTATTTCCGGCCGCTTGACCGGGTGTCAAATGGCTGTGCGCTTGCTTGACCCTTGTGGGTCCGGCGGCTACCTTGCGCGCGCCTTCAAGCGGCGTTCCGGCCGCCCGGCCTGAGCGCGGGCCTTCGAGAGGCACGACACGCGACAGGCCAACATGACGGCGAAGCCCGACAATTCGTTCCAGTCCCTGATCCTGAAATTGCAGGCTTATTGGGCGCGGCAGGGCTGCGTCATCCTGCAGCCCTACGACATGGCGATGGGGGCGGGCACGTTCCATCCGGCGACGACACTGCGCGCGCTGGGGCCGAAGCCCTGGAAGGCGGCCTATGTGCAGCCGTCCCGCCGCCCGACCGACGGGCGCTATGGCGAGAACCCGAACCGCTTCCAGCACTATTACCAGTTTCAGGTGATCCTGAAGCCGAACCCGGACAATCTTCAGGAGCTTTATCTCGAAAGCCTGAAGGAACTCGGCATCGACGCCGCGAACCACGACATCCGCTTCGTCGAGGACGACTGGGAGAGCCCGACGCTGGGCGCCTGGGGCCTTGGCTGGGAAGTCTGGTGCGACGGCATGGAAGTCTCGCAGTTCACCTACTTCCAGCAGGTCGGCGGTTTCGACTGCTCGCCCGTCTCCGGCGAACTCACCTACGGGCTCGAACGCCTCGCCATGTATATCCAGGGCGTCGACAACGGTTACGAACTCGACTTCAACGGGGCCGAGGGCGCCGGCCGCGTGACCTATGGCGATGTCTTCCATCAGGCGGAAGTCGAATATTCCGCGCACAACTTCGAGGCGGCGAACACGGAAATGCTGTTCCGCCATTTCGAGGACGCGGAGAAGGAATGCGCCGCGCTGCTCGACCGCGACAAGCCGCTGCCGCTGCCGGCCTACGACCAGGTCATCAAGGCGAGCCACAATTTCAACCTGCTCGATGCGCGCGGCGTGATTTCCGTGACCGAGCGGCAGGCCTATATCGGCCGCGTGCGCACGCTGGCGAAACGCTGCGCCGAGGAATGGCTGAAGACGCCGGCGGGGGGCGGAGCGTGATGCGGCATTCAATGTTCTTCGCCAGAGCCCCCCACCCGAGAAATCCGCGTGCCGCGAATTTCTCGACCTCCCCGCAAGGGGGAGGTGAAGCGATCGGTGGTTGCGCCTCGTCTTCTCTTTACCTCCCCCTCGCGGGGAGGCCGGCGAACGAAGTTCGCCGGGTGGGGGGCGCGGCATGAGCGAACTCCTTCTCGAACTCTTCTCCGAGGAAATCCCGGCGCGGATGCAGAAGCGTGGCGGTGAGGACCTTGTGCGTCTCGTCACCGATGCGCTGAAACAGGCGGGCGTCGAGGGAAAGAACGCGCGCGCCTACACGACGCCGCGGCGTCTCACGCTCGTCATCGACGGATTGCCGGACAAGACGCCGGATGTGAAGGAAGAGCGCAAGGGGCCGAAAGTCGGCGCGCCGCAACAGGCGATCGACGGCTTTCTCCGCGCGGCGGGGCTTTCGAGCATCGATGAAGCGACGGTGCAGGAAGACAAGAAGGGCGCCTTCTATGTCGCGGTGACGGAGAAGAAGGGCCGCGCGACGGCGGAGCTGATCGCCGAGATCGTGCCCGCCGTGATCCGCGCCTTCCCCTGGCCGAAATCGATGCGCTGGGGCAGGGGGACACTCCGCTGGGTGCGTCCGCTCCATTCGATCCTCTGCCTCCTCGGCGGCAAGGTGGTCGCCTTCGAAGTCGATGGCATCAAGTCCGGCGACACGACGCGCGGCCACCGCTTCATGGGCGGCAGCGCCTTCGCGGTGAAGGATTTCACCGATTACGACATGAAACTCTTCGAGGCCAGGGTCGTTCTCGATCCCGCCAAGCGCGCGAACTTCATCCATGAAGGCGCGAAGGCGCTGGCGTCGGCGGAAGGGCTGACGCTTGTCGAGGATGAGGCGCTGCTGCAAGAGGTGGCGGGGCTTGTCGAATGGCCGGTGCCGCTGATCGGCCGCATCGACGAGGAATTCATGTCCGTGCCGCAGGAAGTGCTGACCAGCACCATGCGTGCGAACCAAAAATATTTTGCGCTGCACGACAAGGCGGGGAAGCTCGCGTCGCACTTCATCGTCATCGCCAATCTGATGGCGCAGGATGGCGGCAAGGCGATTGTGAGTGGCAATGAGCGCGTTCTCCGCGCCCGCTTCGCCGATGCCCGCTTCCTCTGGGAGCAGGACAAGAAGGTGACGCTGGAAAGCCGCCTGCCGAAACTGGAAGAAGTCAAGTTTTACGAGCGGCTTGGCAATATGCGCGAGAAGGCCGAACGCATCGCAAAGCTCGCGCGCGAACTCGCAGCTTTCGTTCCGGGCGCCGACGCCGACAAGGCGGAAATCGCCGGACGCCTCGCCAAGGCGGACCTCACCTCCGGCATGGTCGGCGAGTTCCCCGAGCTTCAGGGCTTGATGGGTGGCTATTACGCCAAGGCGGATGGGCTCGGCGATGACATAGGCAACGCGATCGCCGAACACTATTCACCCGCCGGACCCTCCGATGCTGTGCCCGCGTCCGCGCTCGGCAAGGTCGTCGCGCTGGCCGACAAGATCGACACGCTCGTTGGTTTCTGGGCGATAGAAGAAAAGCCGACGGGTTCAAAAGATCCCTTTGCTTTGCGTCGTGCCGTGCTTGGCATTACTCGCATCGTATTGGAAGGAAATCTTCGTTTGTGTCTGGGCAACGTTTTTAGTGCCGAGTCGGAAAAGTGGAGTGCCTCTGGATTAAGCTTTGAAAGTTGGCTGGCTCAATCAAAACTGGCAGCGACGACTGAATTCCGCGGAACTGAATTTGTATATAATCCGGATTTGGTTAGCGCTAGCAAACTGCTTTCATATGACCTCCTCTCCTTCTTCGCCGACCGCCTGAAAGTTTATCTCCGTGATCGTGGCGCACGTCACGATCTGGTCGATGCCGTCTTCGCGCTGGAAGGTCAGGACGATCTTGTCCTCATCGTGAAGCGCGTCGAGGCGCTCTCCGGCTTTCTGTCGACGGAAGACGGCGCGAACCTGCTTGCCGGCTACAAGCGCGCGACGAATATTCTGCGGATCGAAGAGAAGAAGGACGGCGAGGGGGCGTTCGACGCCGCGCCGGACGCTTCACTCTTTGCGCAGGACGAAGAGAAGGCGCTCGCTGCCGCCATCGCCATTGCGACGAAGGCCGCGAAGGCCGCCGTCGCAAGGGAAGACTTCGCCGCCGCCATGTCGGCGCTCGCTTCGCTGCGCGCGCCCGTCGATGCCTTCTTCGACAAGGTGACGGTGAATGCGGACGACGCGGCCACCCGCGCGAACCGCCTGAAGCTTCTGGCACAGATCCGCGCGGCCTTGCACGAGGTCGCCGATTTTTCGAAGGTCGAGGGGTAAGTCCCCGGTCTGGCACGCGGTGCCGCGTAATTCGCTCCAGAGCCCCTCCCCCTTGCGGGGAGGGGTTGGGGTGGGGGCAAATGGGTAAAGTCCGGCGCAGCCGGTCCCGAACGCTCCAGCCCCCCACCCGAGAAATCCGCGCGCCGCGCGTATTTCTCGACCTCCCCGCGAGGGGGAGGTGTTGGATGTGAATGGCCTTGCCTCCGTGGCGGGGTTTTTCGTGTGACGCCCAAACCAAAGGCAAGTGCGATGGCTGAAAAGAAGTGGGTCTATTCTTTCGGCGACGGCAAGGCGGAGGGCGCGGCATCGTTGCGCGATCTGCTGGGCGGCAAGGGCGCGAACCTCGCCGAGATGTCGAATATCGGATTGCCCGTACCGCCGGGCTTCACGGTGACCACCGAAGTCTGCGCCGCCTTCTACGCGAACGACCGGCAATATCCGGAGGGACTGAAGGAACAGGTGGAAGACGCGCTCGCCCGCATCGGCAAGGCGGTCGGCATGACGTTCGGCGACGCGCAGAACCCGCTTCTCGTTTCCGTGCGCTCGGGCGCGCGCGCCTCCATGCCCGGCATGATGGATACGGTGCTGAACCTCGGGCTGAACGACGAGACGGCGGCAGGCCTCGCGGCCCGCGCGGGCGACGAACGCTTTGCCTATGACAGCTATCGACGCTTCATCCAGATGTATTCCGACGTGGTGCTCGGCGTCGACCATCACAATTTCGAGGAGCTCCTCGAATATTTCAAGGAAGAGCAGGAATATAGTCTCGACACGGAGCTTTCCGCCGATGACTGGAAGCTGGTCATTGCGCGCTACAAGGAGCGCGTCGAGGAAGAGCTTGGGCGCCCCTTTCCGCAGGACGTGAACGAGCAGATATGGGGCGCGATGGGAGCCGTCTTCGGCTCCTGGGGGAACCGCCGCGCGGAGACCTATCGCCGGCTGCACAACATTCCCGAAAGCTGGGGCACGGCCGTGAACGTGCAGGCCATGGTCTTCGGCAATATGGGCGAGACGAGCGCGACGGGCGTCGCCTTCACGCGCAATCCCTCGACCGGCGAGAAGGCCTATTACGGCGAGTTCCTGGTGAACGCTCAAGGCGAGGATGTGGTGGCGGGCATCCGCACCCCGCAAAGCCTGACGAAGAAGGCGCGCATCGAAGGCAACGACAAGAAGCCGTCGATGGAAGAGGCGATGCCGGCAGCCTTCGCCGAACTCGCCGCCGTCTTCGAACGGCTGGAGCAACACTATACCGACATGCAGGATGTCGAGTTCACCGTGCAGGACGGCAAGCTCTGGATGCTCCAGACGCGCACCGGCAAGCGCACGGCAAAGGCGGCGCTGAAGATCGCAGTGGAGATGGTGGCCGAAGGCCTCATCTCCGAGGAGACGGCGATTGCCCGCGTCGATCCGGCGTCGCTCGACCAGTTGCTGCACCCGACACTCGACCCGGATGCGCCGCGCGAGGTGATCGCGACGGGCCTTCCCGCATCGCCGGGCGCGGCATCGGGAGAGATCGTCTTCAGTTCCGACGAGGCCGCCGCGATGCGCCAGGCGGGCAAGGACGTCGTGCTCGTGCGCGTCGAGACGAGCCCCGAAGACATCAACGGCATGCACTCCGCCGTCGCCATTCTCACGACGCGCGGCGGCATGACGAGCCATGCGGCTGTCGTCGCGCGCGGCATGGGCCGGCCTTGCGTCTCCGGCGCGGGCTCGATCCGCATCGACTACAAGGCGGAGACCATGACGGTCGCGGGCGTCTCCCTGAAGAAGGGCGACATCATCACAGTGGACGGTTCGACCGGTCAGGTCATCAAGGGCCGCATTCCGACGCTGCAGCCGGAACTGTCGGGCGATTTCGCGACGCTGATGGTGTGGGCGGACAAGCATCGCCGCATGGAAGTGCGCACCAATGCGGAGACGCCGCACGATGCGGAGACCGCGCGCAAGTTCGGCGCCGAAGGCATTGGCCTTTGCCGCACGGAGCACATGTTCTTCGAGGAAGACCGCATCGTCGCCGTGCGCCAGATGATCCTCGCTGGCGACGAGAAGGGCCGCCGTGCCGCGCTCGACAAGATTTTGCCGATGCAGCGCGACGACTTCCGCCAGCTCTTCGAGATCATGCACGGGCTTCCCGTCACGATCCGCCTGCTCGATCCGCCGCTGCATGAATTCCTGCCGAAGGGCGAAACGGAGATCGCCGA
>JACIYQ010000325.1 GCA_014359855.1 Parvibaculum sp. | reverse complement strand
TCGGCAACCTGCTGGTTGTCGCGGAAGGTGCCGGACTGGCGCAGGAGCTGGTCGACCAGCGTCGTCTTCCCATGGTCGACATGGGCGATGATCGCGATATTCCGAATAGACATATGTTCCGCCGGGGCATGGGCGTTTTCAGGAAAGGAGCCGCCCGATGTGAAAAAGGGGGGCCTTCCGTCCGAAAAACGCGGCAAATAGGGAATCCAGCGGCCCTGCCTCGCGAAGTCAGAGGGGCGCGGGGGCGGCCGGAAAATTGGCCGCGTTATAGCCGCTCGGGCCCTTTTCCACAAGGTTTCCTTCGCGGCTGCGGAAAAGGGGACGGGGAAACCGTTCCGGGCCAGACAAGAGCCGTCACGGCCCGCCTGCCTTAACTATTAAAGGGGCGCGCCGTGTGGGTTGCCAGGCCGCCTTACTGCTTATGCGCCTCGAAGGAGATCGTGACCGGCATTTCGTCGCCGATCATCGCCGTCCATTTGTCCATGCCGTAGTCGGAGCGCTTCAGCGTCGTCGTGGCGTCGAAGCCGATCACCTCGATCTTCTCCTCGGTCATCGGATAGGTGCCCTTCTGGGTGAAGGTCGTGTCGAGCGTCACGGGTTTCGTCACGCCGTGCAGCGTGAGGTCGCCGGTGATCTTGCCGGTCTTCTCGCCGGTCCGTTCGATCGAGGTCGACTTGAAGCTCATCTCCGGATATTCGGCGGTGTTCAGCAGGTCTTCGCCGCGCACATGTTCGTCGCGTTCCTTGTGGCCCGTATCGACGCTTGCCGGATCGATCTTCACCTCGACGGAGCTCGCCTCCGGGTTCGCCTCGTCGAACTCGATCGTGCCGCTCACATCGTTGAAACGGCCATAGGTGGTCGAAAATCCGAGATGGTTCACCTCGAAGCCAACATACACATGCGAGGTATCGATCTTCCAGGTGTCGGCGGCAAGCGCGGGGCTCGCGAGCAAGGCGAGGGCGGCGGCGGTTGCGGCAATCCTGTTCGTCTTCATGCGGGGGGTCCTCCGGTACAAATTGGGGCCGGCCGAGGATAGAGGCTCAGGCGCGCGGGGCAAGTCCTTCCGCCTGCCCAAAGCCTTCGCCGGATATCCGGTCGGTCTCGTCCCGACGAGCGATGACGGGCTTTGGCAGGTCATCTTCGCAAGCCGCCATATCGCAAGCATTGACCTGCGAAATGGCTCGTCGAAAACTGTCACCCATGTCTCCGAACACCTGTAACCCTTGTCTCCGGTCCATACACCCCGGGGGCGGGTGGGAACGGAGGCGGGTGACACTTCTCACAAATCAAGGTCGTAGCGCAGCCAGTCCGTTCGCTGAGCGATTTTATCGTAGAGATGCTGCGCATTGTTGTTGTCGCGCGCGGTCTGCCAGTAGAGGCGGAGCCAGCCTTCGGCGCGGCCCTTGTCCGCAAGCGCCTCGATGAGCGCGCGGCCCACGCCGCGGCCCCGCGCCGCTTCGTTCACATACAGGTCTTCGAGATAGCAGACGGGTTTCGGGCTCCATGTGCCGGGATGGAGGATCGCATGGGCAAAGCCGAGCGGGCCTTGCGCGTCTTCCGCAATGAGGCCGAGATGGCCGGGCGCGGGCGCCACGAAGCGGGCCCATGTGCCGTCGCTCACCCCGGGCGGCAGCGAGGTTTCGTAAAAGGCGAGATAGCCCGCCCACATCTCGTCCCAGGCCGGGCGGTCGGCGGCGGCGAAGGGGCGGATGGTGAGCGGGCCTGGCATCGCGTCAAGCCGCCGTGGCGCCGCCGTCGATGACCATGGTCTGGCCGGTCATGAAGGCGCCGGCGGGGCTCGCGAGGAAGACGGCCGCGCCCGCGATCTCGTCCGGCATGCCGATGCGCTTCAGGGGTGCGCCCGCCGTCGAGCGTTCGAGGATTTCGGGATTGTCCCACAGGGCTTTCGCGAAATAGGTCTTGATGAGGCCCGGCGCGATGCAGTTCACACGCACATTGGAGGGGCCGAACTCGACCGCGAGATTGCGCGCGAGCTGCATGTCGGCTGCCTTGGAAACGCAATAGGCGCCGAGGATGGGCGAACCGCGCAACCCGCCGATGGAGGAGATGATGGTGATGGAGCCGTCCTTGCGCTCGACCATCTGCGGCAACACCATATGCGCAAGCCAGTGGTTCGACTTGATGTTGGCCGACATGATCTTGTCGAAGGCGTCGTCCGGCAGGTCCTTCGAGGGGCCGAAATAGGGGTTCACGGCGGCGTTGCAGACGAGGCTGTCGACCCGGCCCCATTTTTCCATCGTCTTGCCGACGAGGCGCTGCAGGTCGCCCTTGTCGGAAATGTTGCAGGGGACGGCGATGGCGCTGCCGGCGAACTTCGCGTTGATCTCGCCGGCGACCTTGTCGCAGGCATCGCCCTTGCGGCTCGAAACGACGACCTTCGCGCCATGCTCGGCCATGCGGTGGACGATGGCCTCGCCGATGCCGCGCGTGGAGCCGGTGACGATCGCCACCTTTCCGCTCAAATCGAACAATGTCATGTGACTCCTCCTCCTTCAGGTTCTTTGCTTCCGGTTCCTTCGGGCTTCTTGCAGGCGAGCGGCCGGATTTTCCGTGTTCAAATCGGGTTCTCGCGGGGCCGTGGCTTTGATAGGCTTGAGCGGACCAGCGGGGTATGGGGTCTTCATACACCATCGGGCTTCCAAACCACAGGCGGGACCTCTCTCGATCCAGCCCGTGATCCGGACCCGGGGCAACATCAATCGGAGCAAAAAATGCTGATGAAGAAATTTGCGATACTGGCGGTTTGCGCGAGCTTCGGGCTTGCCGCGTGCCAGACGCAGGATCCCTATACCGGCGAGCAGAAGACGAGCAAGGCGACCTATGGCGCGCTCATCGGCGCGGTGGGCGGCGCTCTCGCGGGCGGCCTGATCGGCAAGGGCGATGCCCGGGACCGGCGCGAACGGGCACTGATCGGCGCGGGCGTCGGCGCGCTGGCGGGCGGCGGCGTCGGCTACTACATGGACAAGCAGGAAGCCGAACTCACGCAGCGGCTCAGGGCGTCGGGCGTCAGCGTGACGCGCGTCGGCAACGACATCATTCTCAACATGCCGGGCAATGTGACCTTCGCGACG
>JACIYQ010000324.1 GCA_014359855.1 Parvibaculum sp. | reverse complement strand
CGAACCGCTTCTTCGACGGCGATTTCGTCGAAGGGGTTCATGGACATCTTGACGTTGGCGAGATCGACGCCGCTGCCATCCGACTTCACTCGGATTTTCACGTTGTAGTCGACCACTCGCTTGATCGGTACGAGGACTTTCATCGAGGCGGACTCCTGAGCGCTTGCCTTGGCGGCGAGAAACGGGGTGAAACTGCCCCCGGCCTCTCGGAAACCTCGGCGCCGGTCTTGGTGTAGGTCTGGGCGGCTGGCTGCCTTGAAAACGGCTGTTTCTCGCGCAAAACGAGGCCAAACGCACCCGGTGCCACAAAGCTGCTGTTGCGGTGCGGGAACCTAGAGGCCCCGTCCGCCCCTGTCAACGAATAGGGGGGCGGGGCCTACCGCGTTCCCCCCGGCACCCACATCACATCGCCGGGGCCGTTCCCGTCCTCGCCCAGATTGGCGTAGCGGGCGGCGACGAAGAGGAAGTCGGAGAGGCGGTTCAGATAGCGAAGCGCCGCCTCGTTCACCCGCTCATGCGGTCCCTCCATGAGGGCCGTCACCTGCCGCTCGGCGCGGCGGCAAACGGTGCGGGCAAGGTGCAGACAGGCCGCCGGGGGGGTTCCGCCCGGCAGCACGAAGGAGCGGAGCGGTTCGAGCGCCGCATTCATCTCGTCGATCTCGGTTTCGAGGCGGGTCACCTGCGCCTCGATGATGCGGAGCGGCTCCCAGTCGAGCTTTTCGTCCTTTTCGGGCGTCGCAAGATCGGCGCCGAGGTCGAAAAGCTCGTTCTGGATGCGGGCAAGCATGGCGTCGAGTTTCGGCATGTTCCCCGTATGGAGCCGCACGATGCCGATGACGGAATTGGTCTCGTCCACCGTGCCGTAGCTCTCGATGCGGAGCGCGTGTTTCGCCACGCGCTCGCCGGTCGCGAGTGCCGTCGTGCCCTTGTCGCCGCTCTTCGTGTAGATCTTGTTGAGGGTGACCATCGGGACTCCGTCAGACCTTCGCGAAAGGCAGCATCCGCTTCACAAGATTATCCTTCAGAATAATCTGATGATAGAGAACGGCGAGAATATGAAGCGAGACGAGCGCGACAATCGCGTAGGCGTTGACGGTGTGCAGCCACTCGCCGATCTCGTGCAGCATGTCGTTGCGCGCGATCTTGAGCGGGATCACGCCATAGGCCACGGGTTCGTTCTTCGACGTCGTGACCAGCAGCAGGCCGAATATCGGCTGCAACGTCACCGTCGCATAGAGACCGTGATGCGTCGCCTTCGCGGCAATTTCCTGCCAGCGCGGCATCGGCGTATAGGCCGGCCGGGAGCTTGCGCGCCGCACGGCAAGCCAGACTACCATCGCCACGAGGACCACGAGGCCGGTGCCGAAATGCATCGTTGCCGTCTCGCGGCTCATCGTGAAGCCGCCATAGAGCATGATGAGAACGAGCACGGCGGTGGCCCAGTGCAGCGTCTTCATTGGCGTGCCAAAGCTCGAATTGACGGAAGCGGTCTCTTTCATGGGCGGGGGCCCTCCTCGGGTGGGTGTCGGACAAGACTCGCCCGTAACGCCGGGCGGATCAAGCTGTCACGGCACCGTTACGCGGACCTGACAGGAAGAGGATAGCGCTATTTTTTCCAGCCGCGGCGCCATTTGGCGATCGCTTCGCCGATTTCGTGGGGGCTGTCCTCCTGGATGAAGTGGCTGCCCTTCACCGTCACCTCGGTCTGGTTCTTCCAGCTCCGGCAGAATTCGCGCTGCGGCCCGGTCAGGATGGCGCCCGGGTCGGCATTGACGAAGAGCTTCGGCAGATCGTTCGCGGCCATCCAGTCCGCATAGGACCGGACGATGTCCACCACGTCTTCCGGCTCGCCGCCGAGCGGGATCTGGCGCGGCCAGGTCAGGGTCGGCCGCCGGTCCTCACCCTCGTCGAGGAAGGGGCGGCGATAGACCGCCATCTCCTCCTCGGTGAGCTTCCTGAGGATCGAGCCCGGCAATATCGCCTCGATGAAAAGGTTCTTCTCGAGGATCATCTCCTCGCCCGCCTCGGAGCGCAGCCCTTCGAAGATGCCGCGCGCATCCTCGTTCCATTCGTCCCATTCGAGGGGGCGCACGATCCCCTCCATATAGGCGATGCCTTCCACCGACTGCCGGTTCCGGTTCGCCCAGTCGAAGCCGAGTGCCGAACCCCAGTCATGGATGACGAGCGTCACGTTCTTCGTCGCGCCGACCGCTTCCAGAAAGGCATCGAGAAAACGGCGGTGTTCGCGGAAGGTGTAGCGCGCCGGTCCCGAAGGCTCGAGCTTGTCGCTGTCGCCCATGCCGATCAGGTCCGGCGCGATGCAGCGCCCCTGGTCTTTCAGATGAGGCATGACGTTCCGCCAGAGATAGGAGGAGGTCGGGTTGCCATGCAGGAAGACGATCGGATCGCCCTCGCCCATCTCGCTGAAGGTCATGCCGCGGCCCGAAATTGTGACATGGTCCTTCGGCAGTTCGGCGGCTGAAATTTCCTGTCCGGTCATGGGCGTGCCTCCTGTCGGCGCCGGCCCTGTTCGAGGGCCCATGCGCGGGGATATAGGGCAGGTGGCATCATAAGGCCCGCCCTTCCCGCAAGAACAACAAAAACGGGCGCCGCATGGTTGCGGCGCCCGCTTCTCAAGGCCCGGATTTCCGGGATTTCAGAACCTGTAGGCGTAGCGGATGCCGAGATTCGTCAACCCGTCATTCTTGTCGCAAAGCGAGGCATTGGACATATGGTCGATGCCCAGCATGATGGCGTTGTGGCCGTCGAAGCTGTAGCCGAGCGAGAAGCTTTCATGGAAAGCGAGGCGGCAGCCATACTGGCGGCTGTCGGCGCTGGGCCCGTCCGTCTCGCCGTCATGGATCGCGCCGCCAAGGGTGAAATCGGTGAAAATCCCGTCGGTCAGGAAGAACGTCCAGCCAAGGCCCGCATAGGCGAGGCTTGTGCCGTCGCCGGTGTTGATGTTGGCGCCGATCAGCGGGTTCGGCGAGAAGGCCCAGGACAGGAAGTCCGGCGATGCGAAGCGGGCTTCCAGATTGATGTCCGGGTCGCTCGTCTCATGACGCTCGCGAAGAAGGTCGCTGTCATGGTCGAGCACGCCGATGCGCAACTCGGTCAGCATCCCCTCGGCACTTGCCGGCGAGGAGGCACAAAGAAACGGTGCCGCCGCCAAGGCGGCGAATGCGAGACGC
Organism: Parvibaculum sp.; assembly: GCA_014359855.1. Lineage (GTDB taxonomy): Bacteria > Pseudomonadota > Alphaproteobacteria > Parvibaculales > Parvibaculaceae > Parvibaculum. Next base: position 15,885 of record JACIYQ010000324.1, on the reverse strand, counting down.
TTCAGAAACACGATGGATACCCCTTGCTCGAAATCTTTCCGGATGTTGGCCCCACTTTACAGGAGGTTTCTCGATTTTACGATAAAAGTTCCGTTAGTGAACTCTTGAGTTTAGATCGGATTCACATGGTGCTCAAATAAAGCCCCGTCATGATGACGGCAATGGCGACGAACTGGAGTGCCACGCGCCAGCGCATCAAGGTTTGCGAACGGCTCGCAGAACCGCCCCGCATCATGTTCCACAGGCCGAGCATCAGGACGATCAGGACCGCCACCATCGCGAGGGGGCCGGCCCAGGCGAAAAATTCCGTCATCTCTCAGTTCCCTCCTTCGAGCAGGTGCATTTTCATCAATTGCCGCCTTCGAGCAGGCGGCGGGCGATCACCTGCGCCTGGATTTCCGCCGCGCCTTCGAAAATATTGAGGATGCGCGCATCGCAGAGCACGCGGCTCACCGGATATTCGAGCGCGAAGCCGTTGCCGCCATGGATCTGCAGCGCGTTGTCCGCCGCTGCCCAGGCGACGCGCGCGGCCAGCAGCTTCGCCATGCCTGCCTCGAGGTCGCAGCGCCGGCCGCCATCCTTTTCGCGCGCGGCGAAATAAGTGATCTGGCGCGCCACCATGATCTCGACCGCCATCATGACGAGCTTTCCGAAGACGCGCGGGAATGTGTAGATCGGCTTGCCGAACTGCACGCGCTCCTGTGCGTAACGCAGGCCCAGTTCCAGCGCGCATTGCGCGACGCCGACGGCGCGCGCCGCCGTCTGGATGCGCGCGCTCTCGAAGGTCTGCATGAGCTGCTTGAAGCCTTGGCCTTCCTCGCCGCCGAGCAGGTTTTCCGCCTTCACCTCGAAATCGTCGAAACCGATCTCGAATTCCTTCATGCCGCGATAACCGAGCACCTCGATCTCGCCGCCCGACATGCCCTTTGCCGGGAAGGGTTCGTTGTCGCCGCCACGGGGCTTTTCGGCGAGCAGCATCGAAAGGCCCTTGTAGCCCGGCTCGTCATTGGTGCGGCAGAGCAGCGTCATCACGTCCGCGCGCGCCGCATGCGTGATCCATGTCTTGTTGCCGTTCACCTTGTAGACGTCGCCGTCGCGCCGCCCCCGCGTGCGCAGGCTTGCAAGGTCGGAGCCGGTATTGGGTTCCGTGAACACGGCGGTGGGCAGCGTTTCGCCGCTCGCGATCTTCGGCAGCCACTTGTTCTTCTGCTCGTCCGTGCCGCCGCCGAGAATGAGTTCGGCCGCGATTTCGGAGCGTGTGCCGAGCGAGCCGACGCCGATATAGCCGCGCGACAGTTCCTCGGAAACGACGCACATCGATTCCTTGCCGAGGCCGAGGCCGCCGAATTCTTCCGGGATCGTCAGCCCGAAGACGCCGAGTTCCGACATCTGCGCGACGACTTCCATCGGGATGTAATCGTCCTTCAGGTGCCAGTCATGCGCATGCGGGATCACTTCGGCATCGGCGAATTTGCGCATCTGGTCGCGGATCGCGTCATAGGTTTCCTCGAGCCCGGTATCGCCGAAGGTCGCCGCGCCGGCATTCGCGGCAATGAGTTCGGCGAGCCGCGCGCGGACGGGGGCGGTATTGCCGCCCGTCACCAGCTTGCGCACGGCATCGTTGAAGAGCACCTGCGTTTCCTCATGCGACAGGCCCAGATCGCGCATGCGCACCGTCTCGCCCTGGCTCATCGGAATGCCGCCCGCCATCTGCGAGAGATATTCGCCGAAGGCGGCCTGAACGATCAGCGCCTCGAATTCGCCGAACCGGCCTTCCTCCTTCATCCGCGCGGCATAGGCGGCAAGCTGGCGCAGCGCCTCCACATAGGTCGCGAGCCAGGCAAGGCCATGCACCGCGAACTGCTCGCGCTCGATCGCCGCCGCGGAAACCTTTCCGTCCTTTGCGACCTTCGCGAAAACCGAGGCCTTCGCCTTGACAAAAAGGGCATCCGCCGCGTCCACGGCGCCCGCCGTCAGGGGCAGGAGGTCGTCGAGAAGGACTTTGCTCTCCGAAGCGTTCGAAGAGTTGGCGGCGGGAGACTGGCTCATGGACGGGACTCGCTCGTGGCAGGCGTGACGGAAAAGGCGCCGGAACCGGGCCCCGGATCGGGAAGCCGGATGTTCGGCGGGGCCCCTGAGGGAATGGCATGGACCCTTCAATGTCTATATATCTCGAACCTCCGGCTCCGGCCAGCGGGGGCCGCGATTCGGTGGATGCGGGCAAGACGGATCTGACAGGGGCATTTCATGGACAGCGCCGGGGCAAGGATAGCAACCGACAGCACCAAGGTGGTCGGTCTGGTGATCGGCGCGCTGCTGGTCGCCCTTTCGGTCGTCATGCTGGTGCCGGTGCTCGCCGAAATCGTCGCGCGCAGCAACGACTGGCAGGCCTTCCTGTCGTCCGCCGTCGTGACCGGCTTCGTCGGCGGCGCGCTGATGCTGGCGAACCAGACGGAAGAGCGCGACCTTACCCACCGCGCCACCTTCATCGTCACCACGCTCGGCTGGCTCTCGGTCAGCGCCTTTTCGGCGCTGCCCTTCGCCTTCTCCGAAGTGGACATGAACTATACCGACGCCTTTTTCGAGGCCATGTCCGGCATCACCACCACCGGTTCCACGGTGATGACGGGGCTCGACCGGACGCCGCCCGGCATCCTGCTCTGGCGTTCGCTCATCCAGTGGATCGGCGGTGTCGGCATCATTCTGACGGCGGTGGCCATTCTGCCCTTCCTGCGCGTCGGCGGCATGCAGCTTTTCCGTACCGAGAGTTCGGATCGCTCGGAAAAGGTGCTGCCGCGTCCGGGGCAGATCGCGGTCGCCATCGGCGAGGTCTACCTGCTGCTCACGCTGCTCTGCGCGCTTGCCTATATTCTCGGCGGCATGACCGCTTTCGATGCGCTCAACCACGCCATGAGCACGATCTCGACAGGCGGCTATTCCACCCATGATGCGTCCTTCGGCTATTTCTCCAATCCCTTCATCCACTGGGCATCCATCATCTTCATGATTTCCGGCGCTTTGCCGCTCGCGCTCTACGTGCAGACGCTCAGGGGCACGGGCGAGACGCTCTGGAACGACCAGCAGGTGAAGGGCTTCATCGCGATGCTGGTAGGCGTCTCGGTGGTGATGGCGCTCTGGCTTGCCGCCCGCGGCGACTACGGTTTCTTCGAAGCGCTGACGCTCACAACCTTCAACGTCACCTCGGTCGTCACCACCACGGGCTTCGCCAGCACGGATTACACGCTCTGGGGGCCCTTCGCGATCATGGCCTTCTTCATCCTCACCTTTCTCGGCGGCTGCACGGGGTCGACCTCGGGCGGCCTCAAGATGTTCCGCCTGCAGATCCTTGCCCTTCTCTTCAAGAGCCAGGTGCGCCAGACGCTCTATCCGCATGTCGCGCAGACCATGCGCTATGCCGACCGTACGGTGAACCGCGAGATCGTCTTTTCCGTCGCGCTCTTCGTTTTCGTCTTCATGGGGTCGATCCTCGTCGCCGCGCTGGCGATCGCGGCTTTCGGCGTCGATTTCGTCACCGCGATTTCCTCCTCGGCGCAGGCCTTCGCCAATGTCGGCCCCGGCCTCGGCCCCATCGTCGGTCCCGCCGGCAATTTCGCCTCGCTCCCCGACGGCCCGAAACTCATCCTCTCCTTCGCCATGCTGCTCGGCCGCCTCGAACTGCTGACCATCCTCGTCATGTTCTCGAAGGACTACTGGGAGCGGTGAGGCGCCTGGCGGCGTCCGGCCGGCACGGGACGCGTAGGAGCTTTCTTCTTGCGCGATTTGAATACAAAAAATATCTTGAATACAAGTAGTCAAAGTGCGGAGCGCCTCATGCCCACATCCGTCCGCCTCGACGCAAAACTCGAAAAACGTCTCGACCTTCTCGCGAAGAAGACGGGGCGCACCAAGGCCTATTACCTGCGCGAGATCATCGAACGCGGTATTGTCGAGATGGAGGACTATTACCTTGCGGCGGACGTGCTGGAACGCGTTCGCAAGGGACAGGAAAAGACTCACTCGGCGGCCAAGGTGAGAAAAGAACTTGGCCTGGACGATTGAATATTCGGATACAGCCCGCACCCAGCTTCGCAAGATGGACAGGCAGGCGGCTCGGCGCCTTCTCGATTACATGGACGAGCGGATCGCGCCCGCTTCCGATCCGCGCTCATACGGCAAGCCGCTTGCGGGCCCGCTTGGGCGGGCTCTGGCGATACCACGTCGGCGATTGGCGCGTGATCTGCGACATCGAGGACAGTGTGCTGCGTGTCCTCGTCCTGCGGATCGGCGACAGGAAGGACGTCTATCGCAAGGCAAGGCGCTGAACCTCCCGAACTGACCGCGCGTCTATTGCCACCCGCTCTTGCGGCATCGTCATAAAATTATGCTTAGCGCGGAGGCGTCCTTGCCGCCAAACTGCGTCCCGTCTCGGAATAGGGAGAGTACGGATGAAGGCGCTCGGTCTTCTGCTGCTGCGTTCTGGTTTTTCGCTTCTCGTTGCCGTCTGGGCGGCGGCGCGGATCGTGTCGCCCGAGGGCGGTATTCCGCTCTTCGTTGTCTGGCTTCCCGAAATGCAGCCCGATGCGCTCTCCGTCCGGCTTCTCGGCGGGCTTGGCGTTCTTCTCGCCGTTCTGGTGCTGACGGGATGCTTCCGCCTTGCCGCCTATCCGTTGCTCGCCCTCGGTCTTCTTGCCACTGCCGTTTCGGCATGGCCCTTTCCCGGCGCGCCGCTCGATCTCGTGGCGGGCGGTCCGGACTCTTTCCTTCTTCTCGCGGTGCTTGCCGTTTCCGCTTTGATGCCGCTCCTCTTCCTCGGCGACGACCGTTTCGCGCTCGAACGTCTTTTCATGCGGCGTGCACCGGCGACGGTTGCGGCAGTGGCTGCTGTGGACGATGTGCCGTCCACGGACGGAGTGGCACCTGCCGCCGAAGCGCCGGCTGCGGCCGCGCCGTCCGAACCCGCCGGAGACCCCGAGCCTGCTTCCGGGACCGCCGAAGCGCCTGCCGAGCCGCCCTTCGAATCGCAAGTGGAAGTGGCGGCCGAAGAGCCGGCAGCCGGGCCGGCGGCGGCGGAGGAGGCGGTTGCCTGCGAGGTGCCCGCGCCCGAGCCTGCCGCCGAATCGGCCGAGCCGGAAAAGACAGCCGCCTGAGGGGTGCGGAAAAGCGGGGATTGTTATTTTTCATCCACCCTACCGCGCCTGCGAGGGCGAAACCGGGGACAAGTTTTTCAAGCCGTCCCGGCAGGCTTGACGGCGGACATGGAAAAGGGCCGGGTTATCCCCGGCCCTCGTTCATTTTATCCCCGCATTTGCGGTTTATGACGTTTCGATGACAGTTCTGTGACGGACAGCCGTTTTACGCGGGTTTTGTCCCCGCTTCGATGGCGTCCTCGATGGTGCGGAGGCCCGGCCGCGCGGCCGAAACGAGCACCGCCATGTTGCCCGGCAGATGTTCGTTTTTCCACATCTTGTCATGCGCCAGCGGAATGTCCGCCCACGGAAGAACTTCCGACATGCCGGGGTCGATGCGGCGCTCGATGACGAGCTGGTTCGCGGCCGAGGCCTGTTTCAGATGCGCGAAATGCGACCCCTGAATGCGCTTCTGGCGCATCCACACGAAGCGCGCATCGAAGGTGAGGTTGAAGCCTGACGTGCCGGCGCAGAAGACAACCATGCCGCCGCGCTTGGCGACCATGCAGGAAACGGGAAAGGTCGCTTCGCCGGGATGCTCGAAGACGATGTCGGGATCGATGCCCTTGCCGGTGATGTCCCAGATCGCCTTGCCGAACTTCCGCGCCTCTTTCATGAAGTCGTTGAACTCTTCCGAATTCACCTTCGGCAACTGCCCCCAGCAGTTGAAATTCTTTCTGTTGATGACGCCCTTCGCACCCATCGACATGACGAAATCATGTTTGCTGTCGTCGGAAATAACGCCGATGGCGTGGGCGCCCGCCGTTGCGCAGAGCTGCACCGCGAAGGAGCCGAGGCCTCCCGATGCACCCCACACCAGCACGTTCTGTCCGGGCGAGAGAATATGCGGGCGATGACCGAAGAGCATGCGGTACGCCGTCGCGAGAGTGAGTGTGTAGCAGGCACTCTCTTCCCATGTCAGATGCTTGGGGCGCGGCATCAACTGCTGCGATTGCACGCGGCAGAACTGCGCGAAGGAACCGTCCGGCGTTTCGTAGCCCCAGATGCGCTGGCTTGGCGAGAACATCGGATCGCCGCCATTGCATTCCTCGTCGTCGCCGTCATCCTGGTTGCAGTGAATGACGACTTCGTCGCCGGCTTTCCAGCGCTTCACCTTGGAGCCGACAGCGTAGACGATGCCGGACGCATCCGATCCCGCGATGTGATAGGGCAGCTTGTGAACGTCGAAGACGGAGACCGGCGTGCCGAGGCCGGCCCACACGCCGTTGTAGTTGACGCCCGCCGCCATCACGAGGACGAGCACCTCATTCGAGTCGATCTCCCATGTGGGCACGACCTCGACCTGCATCGCCTGCCGCGGCGGTCCCTCGCGATCGCGGCGGATCGTCCAGGCATACATGTTTTTCGGTACATGACCCAGCGGCGGGATCTCGCCGACCTCATAGAGATCCTTTTTGTCCGTATGCGTCATAACTCACCTCGCTCGCCGTTCTCCGGAGACTGCCCGTCCGGCGCGGATCATTGGCATTTGACGCCGCGGACGCAAGGGTATTTTGCACTGCAATATAAGTCTTTTCGAGCGGAAATGGCGGATTTCTGCCACTTATTTTGGGCGATAGGGAGAAAATGCGGAGTTTGCCAATGTCGTTGGCGCCGGTTGAAGGGCCCCATTGCTGCCATATAGGTGGTGCTCTCTTGGCCAGTGCTCACGTCCAAGGGAGGAAGGAATGCGCCGGTATTTCATCGCCACGGTTGTCTCGCTGGCGCTCGTCGTGCCTGCCGGTGCGGCATTCGCGAAGAATGATAAGGCGAACAACAAGGCAGGCGGTTCCGGAGGCGTCGGTTCGGAAGTTGAAATCGGCATCGATGCGTCCATCTCCTTCGGCGCCGACGAGACGCGCATCATCCGGGACTATTTCGCGGCGTCCCCTTACGACGCAAAACCGCTGCCACCCGGCATTGCGAAAAACCTTGCGCGCGGCAAACCGCTTCCGCCCGGCATCGCCAAACGCTATCTGCCACGCGATCTTGCCGCGCGGCTTCCGGTGCGTGCGGATTATGAGCGGCTTATCGTCGGCGACGACATCCTGCTCGTCTCGATTGCGACGGGCATCATCGTCGATATTCTCAGCGATGCATTCTGAGGGAAAAGCCGAAGCCGCCGCGCGGGGACGTTACCCCGCGCAGCGGCCAAGCCCGAGACTTACCAGAGGCCGTGTTTCTGCACTTCGGCGCGGCCGACGACCATGTGGTGCACTTCGTCGGGACCGTCGGCGAATCGCAGGTGGCGCATGCCGGTATACATGTCGGCGAGCGGCGTCCATTGCGAAATGCCGGCGGCGCCGTGCATCTGGATCGCCTGATCGATGATGAGGCAGACCTTTTCCGGCACCATCGCCTTCACCGCGCTGACATAGACGCGGGCTTCCATGTTGCCGGTGTCCGGCGCGCTGCAATTGAGAGATTCCGACGCGAGCGGCGATTTGCCGAGCTCGACGGCGATATGCTTCTGCACCGCGGCCATCAGCGGCCGGGCCTCGTCCGACATGGCAAGCTGGAAGAGATCCTGGTTCAGGGCTGACATGAATTGCGTCCATCCCGTTTCGTGTTGAGTTTCGATCCGCGCAGGGTACAGAGACCCCGGCGCGATATCCATTGCGTCGCGCTCTTTGCGTGAGCCCCTTTTGCAGCGCAGCAAAGCCTGTGATAATGGGCTCTCAAAGGTTTGTTGACGCGAGGTCAGGCGATGAGCGGGAATGGTGAAAGCGGTGCGGGCGGTCCGAAGAAGGACAAGCCCTGGATTTTTCGCACCTATGCCGGGCATTCGACGGCCAGGGCCTCAAACGAGCTCTACCGCACGAACCTTTCGCGCGGGCAGACGGGACTTTCCATCGCCTTCGACCTGCCGACCCAGACGGGTTACGACAGCGATCATGTTCTCGCGAAAGGCGAGGTCGGCAAGGTGGGTGTTCCCGTCTCGCATATCGGCGACATGCGGGCCCTCTTCGAGGGCATCCCCATGGAGCAGATGAATACCTCCATGACGATCAATGCGACGGCAGCGTGGCTGCTCGCGCTCTACATCGCCGTTGCCGACGAGCACGGCGCCGACCGGAAGAAACTTCAGGGCACGGTTCAGAACGACATCATCAAGGAATATCTCTCGCGCGGCACTTATGTGTTCCCGCCCGCACCGTCGATGCGTCTGCTGACGGATGTCGTCTCCTACACCTATACGGAAGTGCCGAAGTGGAACCCCACCAATGTCTGCTCCTATCATCTGCAGGAAGCGGGCGCGGCGCCGGTGCAGGAGCTTGCCTTTGCGCTCGCGACGGCGATTGCCGTGCTCGACCGGGTGAAGGCGGGCGGGCAGGTGCCCGAGAAGGATTTTCCACAGGTCGTGGGCCGCATCAGCTTCTTCGTCAATGCCGGTGTGCGCTTCATTACCGAGATCGCGAAGATGCGCGCCTTCGTCGACCTCTGGGACGATATCTGCCGCGAACGCTACGGCGTGACCGACGCGAAGCTCCGCCGCTTCCGCTATGGCGTGCAGGTGAATTCGCTCGGCCTCACCGAACAGCAGCCGGAAAACAACGTCTATCGCATCCTGCTCGAAATGCTGGCGGTGACATTGTCGAAGAATGCGCGCGCCCGCGCGGTGCAGCTTCCTGCGTGGAACGAAGCGCTCGGTCTTCCGCGTCCCTGGGATCAGCAGTGGTCGCTTCGTGCCCAGCAGATCCTCGCTTACGAAAGCGACCTTCTCGAATATGAAGACATCTTCGACGGATCGAAGGTGATGGACGCGAAGGTTGAGGCGCTGAAGGCGGAAGCGCGGGAAGAACTCGCGCGCATAGAGCAAATGGGCGGCGCGGTCGCCGCGGTCGAGAGCGCCTATATGAAAGAGCGCCTCGTCGAATCCAATTCCGCGCGTCTGGAGGAAATCGAGGCGGGACGCCAGATCGTGGTCGGCGTCAACAAATACGAGGAATCGGCGCCGTCGCCGCTCTCGACCGGCGCAGGCTCCATTCATGTGGTCGATCATGGTATCGAAGCCGAGCAGATATCGGCGCTGAAGAAGTGGCGCGAGACGCGCGACAATGCCGCCGTCGAAGCGGCGCTTGCCGATCTGCGCGCGGCGGCGAAGGAAGGCCGCAACATCATGGAACCTTCCATCGTCTGCGCGAAGGCGGGTGTGACCACGGGCGAGTGGGGCACGGCGCTGCGCGCAACCTTCGGCGAATTTCGTGCGCCAACGGGCGTTTCGCGTGCCGCGCGCAATGCGCCAGGCGATCTCGACCGGGTGCGCGAAATGGTCAATGCCGTTTCAGTGAAGCTCGGACGGCGGCTCAAGTTCCTTGTCGGCAAGCCGGGCCTCGACGGTCATTCGAACGGCGCCGAGCAGATCGCGGTGCGCGCGCGCGACAGCGGCATGGATGTCGTCTATGAAGGCATCCGCCTGACGCCTGAGCAGATCGTGAAGGCAGCGCAGGACGGCGACGTTCATGTCGTCGGCCTCTCGATCCTTTCGGGCAGCCATGTCTCGCTGGTGGAAGATGTGATGACGCGGATGCGCGAGGCCGGCCTCGGCAATATTCCGGTCGTCGTGGGCGGCATCATTCCGGCGGGTGACGAAGAGAAACTCCGCGCCGCTGGCGTCGCCGCGATCTACACGCCGAAGGATTTCCAGATCAACGACATCATGATCGAGGTCGTCCGCCTCGTGGACTACAACACGGATGAGGCGGCCTGAGCCCGGCCCGGCTGGCACGGATCACATTCTCGCCATATTCCCATAATGTTTCCGCCGCATTGGAGTCCTTCAATGGCACAATGCAGTTTGGGGCATATGGGCTTCGTTCGATCCCGTGGCGGTTGTTATTTCAATGTCTTCTGTTTCTTTCTGACTTCGCGCCCGTGCCCCCGGAATGTTACGGTTAAAAAAACGTTAACGCGGGGTGCGTGAGGAAAGGACCGGCTGATGAGCGACGGTTTCGACAACGCGAGCGGGCAGGGCGGTCAGAAGAAAGACCAGACGGCATGGCACTACGGGCGGAACGCCGAGCCCTTGCCGGAGCTCCATGTCTTTTCGAGGCTCTCCGAGCTCGATGCGGCCTATGCCGCGGAGCTTGCGCGGCGTCGCGCGCGGCAGGAAACGCTCGAACGCGAAATCAGCGAGCTTGCAAAGCGGCTCGCCGCGCCGCTTGAGGGGGCTGTTGAGGAAGCACCGAAAAAGAAGGGTTTCTTCGGCCGGAGGTCGCAGTCATGAGCGGCGTTTCCCTGATCTCCGAGGAAATGCGCGCCCGGATGTCGCGCAATTATGTGCAGAGCGAGCGCGAGGCGCGCTTTGCAAGTTTCCATTTCATGGCATTCCTGATCGTCGGTCTCATTGCCTTCGGCGCGCTTGTCGTCGACTACATGATCGTCAGTGAATTCTGGACGCGGGCGCTTGCCAACGAATTCCTCGAACTGCCGGGTGCGCTCGGGTCTTCCGTCGCCTTCAAGTCGATGCAGGTTCTCTTCGCAACCGTTGCCGCCCACATCCTCTATGAGCAGCTTGGCCTGTTCGGCAAGGCGGTCTTCGTGCGGATCGTCTTCGTGCTGGCGCTCACCATGCTTCTCGGTGTCGGCGTTCTTCTCGCGCTGATGTCGTTGCCGAACGGGATCGCCGCAACGAGCGATGGCAGCGTCGGCTCCTCGCTCGGCAACGCGCTTGCCGGTCTCGGCATTACGACGGACGCCGCGCAGGAGACCGCGCGTACCACAATCGAGATCGACCAGATGCGCGGCTGGCAGCCGCTTGCCTGGCTTTCCTCGCTCGGTATCGTCTTTCTGGTGGTGACGGGTGTTGCGGCGCTCTGCATTCACTACGCCGTTGCCTCGCTCCGCCGTGTCTTCCACGCGCGCGATTTCAAGCATCGCCGCGCTGCCATGGAGCGTCTCGCCTCGCTCGAAGCGGAATATGACGGCAACCGGCACTCGCTTTCCGAGATGGAGGGGCCGGAAAACAGGCGGCACCTTCTCTGGACAGGCCTGATGCGCGAATGCCGTTCCTATGAGCAGGGTCTCGACGAGGCACGCCGCGACGGCAACAGGCTTTCGCAGGCGCAGGCGTCGAATGCGCGCGGTCTTCTCGGCCGCCGAAAGCCGGCGCCCGCGCTTGTCAACGGTACGCAGGGCCCGTTCACCGAGAGGCTCAAGGCATGCGAGCAGTCGCGGCAACTCGGGCGCTATGAAAAGCTTTTCGATGAGTGGTGGGAGCGCCGCTCGCGCAATGCGATGAAGGCGGGGCCTGCGCGCTTCGAGGCGGTACGTGAGCCGATCGGCGAGATCCTGCCGCCTCCCGTTTCGCGGCGCATCCCCATCGGCTCGGCGGGTGAGTAGGCTCATGCGTCTTTCATTCGCTGCCGTTTTCCTCGCGGTTCTCGTTCTTGCCGCGCCCCGCGCGGACGCTGCCGAAGAAGTGCGGCGGCCGCAAACGGTCCTCATCGGCCTCGACATGTCGAAGAGCAATCCGCTCGTCGAGGATTCAGCTTATGCGGCCCGCGTTGCGCAGCGTACCGCAGCCGGGATCGGCGACCTGCCGCTCAAATCGCGCGTCATGCTCAGAACCTTCGGCTCCTACGACACAAACGCCAATGCGCTGAAGATCGACGAGGTCATCTCTGCCCGCTCTAAGCCGCAAGCCGTCGCGGAAGGCATGTCCGCGATTATCGCCGCGGTGCCCGAGCTCGTCGCTGGCGGAAAGCTGAAGGCGCAAGGGTATACGAATGTCGTCTCTTTCCTCGAGACCATGTCGCAGATCGTCGACTGCGAAGCGTTCGAGGTGCATATCATTCTGCTGACGGACGGCTTCGAGGATTCGGAGTATGCGAAGCTTGCGAGGGGAGGCGCGTTACCCGTACCGGAGAAGCTCTATCCGGGCTGTGCGGAGTTGACGATGCTCGGGCTCGGTCAGGGTGGCGGTAGCCCGACCGCGACGAAGCGCGTCCGCGAGCAATGGGCAGCCTGGGCGGAAAAGGCGGGCTTCGAGAAGTTCACGGGGCTTTACGACTGGTGAACGGCGTCTTTTGACGGTGCGGCGGTTCGGGGCTAGTGTCCGCGCGATTTTCTCCCTCCGCCGGTTTGCTCCGTGTCCCTCGCGCTCTCACTCGTATTGCCGATCTTCGGCATCATCGCCTTCGGCTATGCGGGCGCACGCTCGAAGCTCATCAGCCATGCGGGCGTCGACGGGCTCGACACCTACGTCTTCACATTCGCTATGCCGGTGCTGCTCTTCCGCAATCTCGCGCATACCGAGTTTCCGGCAGCGCTTCCCTGGGGCCTGTGGATTTCCTATTACAGCGCGATGCTGACCCGCTACAGCATTCGCCGTTCGGTCGGCGCAGCGTCGATCACGGCTTTCTTCAAGCTGATCGTTCACCCGGCGCTTGTCTTTGCGATGACGCAGTATGTGTTCGAGCTTGAGCCGCTCTGGGTCGCGGCGGCAACCTTGCTCGCCGCCATGCCGACCGGTGTCTATTCGTCGATCCTCGCCAACCGCTACCGCGCCGCGCCGGGCGCCGCGTCGAGCACGGTCGTGCTGTCGACGGGGCTCAGCCTCGTCACACTGACCGTGCTGCTCGGCTGGTTCCTCGGATAAATCAGTCGCCACCTGCCGCTATCATGACCTTCGGCGATGCGTTGCGCGAAGCGGTCACGCGGAAGGCATCCGGCCTGACATAAAGGAAGGCGAGCGGCGTTTTTTCCACGATCTTGAAGGCGGCAATCGGTGAGATGACGGCGATCGTCGTCGCGACAAGCGTGATGAGATCGCCATTCTCGAAGCCGAGCTTCACCATCGCCACGCGTGTCGCGGCCATGGGCAGGAAGAACGAGAGGAAGATGTAGAGCGAGTGCTTTCCGACGAAGGACAGCGGTCCCACAAGTCCCTTGGAGGCCGCGATGCTGACCAGCATCACGGCAGCGGCACCGCCGGCGAACCCCATGAGGAGTTCCAGAGCACGAATATCGATCAGGTGCGAGAATACGACGGTCGCGAGACAGGTAAGCAGGAGGAGGGCGAGAGCAAGGCCTTTAGCAGGCTCCGCGCGGGCCCAGTCCGCAATCTCGAAGATCTGCTTCGCGCCGTAGACGCCGGCGACGAACCAGACGAAACGCCAGGCAAATTCGTCGATCAGCATCCAGCCGGTGTCGAGCTGCGTGAAGTAGAGCGCGACAGCGAAGAAGAAGACGAAGAAGGGGCGGGCGCTGCGCAGAAGCCTCAACGTGACGAAGAACAGCGCAAGCGAATAGATGAACCAGAGCACGGCGAAGGGCTGGATCGGGATCATCAGAAGATCGACATAGGTCACTTTCCAGCCGGCGCTGTGGGGCACGAGTATCTTGATGCCGATCTGGATGACCGACCAGAGTACGTAGAAATAGGCGAAGTGAACGATCTTGCCGTCCACGAATTTCCGCCAATCGCCGAAGAGGGCCTTGTGGGCGAAGAGCCCGGCCACGAGGAAGAAGAGCGGCATCCGGAAAGGCTTCGCGAACTCGGCAATCGTTCCGAAGATGGCCGGAAGCTCGCCGAGCGCGAGCTCCACGCCGAAGGTCGTGTGTTCCATGACGACCAGGATGATGGTCAGGCCCTTGGCCGCGTCGATCCAGCCGATGCGTTGTTTCGAAACAGTTGCGGTGTCCGCGCTCGCCATCAGGCGCTCCTCTGGCTCGTAAAGGCACGAAATTCGTCCCCAGGCGGGAACGGCCTCGTGTGTACAGGCAGGAGAAGCATGTTTTGCGCCAACAGCCGGACGCCGCCGGCATGGTTAAAGGCCGACCATGCGCCTTATATCGGCGGGGCATAGCCCCGCCGCGCGGAGTTCCCTCAATCCCATGTCCCTGTCGCTCTTCGAAAGACGGCGCCCGGCCTCGTCGCGGATGAGCCCGTGGTGGCGGTAGCGCGGTTCGGGCAGGCCCAGCAGCACCTGAAGGATGCGGTGAACATAGGTCGCGGAGAAGAGGTCCTGCCCGCGCGTGACGAGCGTCACGCCCTGAAGGGCATCGTCCGCCGTGACCGCGAGGTGATAGCTTGTGGGAATGTCCTTTCGCGCGATGACAACATCGCCAAAAAGTTCCGGCTGGATTTCGAAAAGACCGGCGGTGCCTTTCGCGCTTGAGCCTTCCTCGCGGAAGGTCACGGGGCCGCCATTGATCCGCTCGGCTTCCGCGCGCGCCTTCTCCATGTCGAGCCGCCAGGCATAGGTGCGGCCTTCCCACATGAGCGCGTTTACGCGTTCCTGCGGAATACCCTTGTAGAGGCCGGGATAGAGCGGCGCGCCGTCCGGATCGGATGGCCATGCCTGAAGTGGAATGCCGCTCGCCAGGATCGCGTCCTGGATTTCCTTCCGCGTTGCAAAGCAGGGGTAGACAAGCCCCCTGCCGCGCAACTCGCGCAGCAGCGTCTCGTATTCGGCGAAGTGCTCCGACTGGCGGCGGACCGGTTCCTCCCATTCGATGCCGAGCCAGGCAAGGTCTTCGTATATGCCCTCGACATATTCCTCGCGGCAGCGGCCGATATCGATGTCTTCGATGCGAAGGAGCATGCGGCCGCCGAGCCGCTTCGCCGTGTCGAAGGCGAAGAGGGCGGAATAGGCGTGGCCGAGATGCAACCATCCGTTCGGGCTCGGCGCGAAGCGCAGCACCTCGCGCCCGCTCGTGTCATCCTGCATTGAAGCGGTCACTCCGGGAGGCATAGGGTGTCGCATTGATAGCCCGCGCGAGGCCGCGACGAAAGAGGAGGCAGGAAGAATGATGCTGACGGGACCGAGCGTCGCGGCGAGAAGCGGCGCCACGCGGCAACTCGTGATCTTGTGCCACGGTTATGGTTCGGATGGGAGCGATCTCATCGCGCTCGCGCCCTATTGGCAGCGGACAATGCCCGATGCGGCCTTCATCGCGCCCAATGCGCCCGAGCCCTGCGACGGCAATCCGATGGGCTATCAGTGGTTTCCGATCACGCGGCTAGACCCAACCGAGATCGCCCGCGGGGTCGAGGCGGCCACACCTCTTCTCGGCCGGTTCATCGGCGAACAGCTTCGCCTGCGCGGGCTCGACGGGTCGCAGCTTGCGCTTGTGGGCTTCAGCCAGGGGACCATGATGGCGCTCCATGCCGGCCTTCGCCTTTCCGTGCCGCCTGCCTGCATTGTTGGCTATTCAGGTGCGCTGGCCGTGCCGGAGCGGCTTTCCGGGGAGATGACGGGAGAACCGCCCATCCTGATGATCCATGGCGACGTGGACGACATGCTTCCCGTTTCGCGGATGCACGAGGCGGTGCAGGCCCTCGGCGAGGCGGGCCTTTCGGTGCAGTGGCATGTCTCGACTGGCCTTGGCCATGGCATCGACCAGACCGGCCTTGAGCTTGGGGCGCGCTTCATTGCCGATGCCTTTGCCGGGCGTCTCCGGCCAGCGGCCGCCACCCGGTAAAATCGGCGCCAAGGACTGGCGGCTTCACAAAGCCGTTGCACCATATATAGTAAACTCTCGAAAGAGGGGTCCGCTGCGATGGGTAGCTTTCGGCCCCGGGAGGGTTGGCGTGCAAGGATCGTTTGCTACGCCGGACGCCTGTCCGGCCCTTGTGCTGAATGCGGATTAGGTGGCGCAGATCGGCGCTGTCCTGTCGGGCGTCATGCCCGCCCTCTGAGCGGACTCACAGCCGCGCGCTCACCTGTCCGGCCGCAGCCGCGAACGCCCACTG
>JACIYQ010000323.1 GCA_014359855.1 Parvibaculum sp. | reverse complement strand
GGGCTTGAAACGACTAGAGCGCACCTTTGGTGCGCTCTAGCAAAACTGGCTCCCCGGGCCGGATTCGAACCAGCGACCGATCGGTTAACAGCCGATTGCTCTACCACTGAGCTACCGAGGATCAAGTCGGCGAGGGCGTCGGGACCCATGCCGATGAGGGCTGCATATAGCAAAGACATTTAACCCGTGCCAGCCCAAATGTCTTGCTCTTGCCACCTTTTATGCCTATCTGCCCAAACGGGTTCGGGGCTTTCCGCCGCGAATCTTTCGCGGAGAGCGGCAGGTCATGGCGGCGGTGCGATTCGGCGATAAGCGGGTGAAGGTGCCGGGACCGCCGATCCTGCGGATCGTTGTCGGTATGCTGCTCGTGGCCGGCGGCACTATCGGTTTCCTGCCCGTCCTGGGGTTCTGGATGCTTCCGCTCGGCGTCCTCGTTCTCTCCGTCGATCTCCATCCCGTGCGGCGCGCCCGGCGGCGCTTCGAGGTGTGGTGGGGCCGCAGGCGCCGTGGACGCAAGAACGGGAACGGCAGCAGCTAGCTCTCAATCGATCCCGAGCGAGCGGACAGGTTTCGCCAGCGCGAAGGGAAGGCCGCACAACAGCGCTTCGAGCATCCGTCTGTCCTGAAAATCACCATTCAGCGAGAGCCGCGGCAGGCTGGTCAGCCGTGTCGCGTGGGCGGGCTTTATCAATCCCTTGCGTGTCGTCGTCGCGGAGCGGAAGCCGAGTGCCGAGGCGAGCGCAAAATCCCGTTCCCCGGCAGAGTCCGGATCGCCGTAAGGATAAGAGAAGTGGCGGGGGCGGTATCCGAGTTCCGCTTCCATCCGGGCAAGTCCGCGCTCGACGTCGGATCGCGCGTCCCGGGCTGTGAGCCCTGACTGCGCGAAGTGACCGGCGGTGTGCGCTTCCACGCTTGCGAGCGGATGCGCGGCGAGGGTGCGGACCTCGTCCCATGTCATTGCGAGTTCGCGCGTCAGCGCGCCCATGTCGATGCCGTGCTCGGTGGCGAGGTGGCGCACCTCGGCGCGCATCTCGCGTTCGGGCAGCTTGCGCAGCGCCCAATATATATTGTTCCAGGCGTCGTTCTTCTCGCCGGCGTCGCGCGTGAACATCGCGATTTCACGCCCGCCCAGCGTGACGCGGATCGCAACCGCCGAGGCGATCGCGCGTTCGAGCGCCACCCACCAGATTTCCGCATGGCCGTCCGGCAGGCCGGTGGTCAGGTAGACGGTGAAGGGCACGCCGTTGCGTTCGAAGACGGGCAGGGCGTCGGTCAGGTTGTCCCTGTAGCCGTCGTCCAGCGTGAAGACGGCGAAGCGCTCGCCCTGTTCGCCCGCTTCGAGCCGGGTCACGGCTTCGTCGAGCGACATGCAGGTATAGCCGAGGTCGCGGACGGTCCGGATCGTCTCTTCGAGGAAGCCGGGCGTGATTTCGAGAATGCGGTTCGGGGCGAACGCCGCGCCGTCATTCTCCCTGACCCTATGCAGCATGAAGATGACGCCGACCCCTGCCAGCGATTTCGGCGCGAGCCGGCAGGCCCCGCTCGCATGGAGGGCGAGCAGCATCCGGCCCATCGGCGACGGGCTGGCAGCACGGGATGCTGGAACGGTCTTGCTCATTGCGGGGCATTCTCGGAGAGAAAGGTTAACGCGCTACGACCTAGCACACGCCTTGCAATCTAGCCTTCGAGCCGGGGCGAAACGTCCAGATTCGGGAAACGAACGGACGTCTCCCCGGCAAGGAAACAGACAGCAAGGCGAGGCCAAAATGACGCCGCTGACCGTCAAGTTCGAAGACCTGAGCCGGATTCCGGCGACGACCGGGACAGAAAAGTCCCGAAATTCAGCCATTTTTGGCGTGCCCGAAGGCCGTCCGCAAGTGCTGATCTCCATCCATGGGGAGATCGAGCCGCTCAAGGCGGTCTGGCAGGCGCTCGAAAAGGCGGGCGATTGCACGGCCTTCCAGACCTATGCTTGGATTTCGGCATGGCAGCGCCATATCGGGACGAAGCAGGGCGTGAAGCCCGTCATTGTCGTCGGATGGGACAGCGAGGGCGGTGCGCTCTTCATTCTTCCGCTTGGCATCGAAAACGGTCTCCTCTGCCACAAGCTTATCTGGCTCGGCGGCGACCTTTGCGACTACAACGCGCCGCTGCTGTCGAAAGCCTTCCCGCGCCATGTCTCGCCGGCGCAGTTTCCCGCGCTCTGGGACGGCATCCGCGAAACGCTGCCCACTCATCACATCGTGACGCTGGGCCGCATGCCGGAACGCGTCGGCGAACAGGCGAACCCGATGACGACGCTTAGCGGTCTTCGCCGGAACGCTTCCTCCGCGCATATGACGATGCTCAAGGAAGACTGGGAGAGCTACTACAACGAGAAGCGTTCCTCCGGCAGCAAGAAGCGTGACCGGCAGAAGCGCCGCAAGACCGAAGAGCTCGGTGCGGTCTCGCTCGTCACGCCGGAAAGCACGGAGGAGAAGCTCCGCTCGCTCGACATCCTGATTGAGCAGAAATCCGTCACCTTCGCCCGCATGGGCGTCGCCAATCTTTTCGACAAGCCCGGCTACCGCGACTTCTATCGCGATCTCGTGGGCAACCCCGATGCCGAGGGCATGATCGAGGTCAACCATCTCGCGGTTGGCGATACCGTCGCGGCGGCGAACTGGGGCGTGAGCTTCGGCGGCCGCTATCACTATGTGCTCGCGAGCTACGACGAGAACTGCGATGCGGCCCGCTTCGGCCCCGGCATGATCCAGCTCATGGAGCTGATGGAACGGGCGAGCGCCAACGGTCACACAGCCTTCGACTTCACCATCGGCGACGAAGGCTACAAGGACCAGTGGTGCGAGATCGAGATTCCGCTCCTCGACCATGTGGAGCCGAACAATCTCGTCGGCTGGCTTAGCCTCGGTCCGCGGATCGCCTATCTCCAGGCTAAACGATTCATCAAGCAGACCCCGGTACTCTGGCAAGGGTTCACCCGGCTGCGCGCCGCGAAGGGCATGTTCGCGGCAGCCATTTCCGCCCGGGTCTGAGGGCACACGTCATGACTTCGAAAGGGCTTCCGTCACGCTTCGGGCGGATCGGAAACATGATCGCGGGCAAGCTTGGCGACGCGCATCTGGCGGGCGTCGTCCGCGGCGCAGCCTTCGTCATGGGCATCCGGGTCGCCGGTGCGGCCATCGCGCTGCTCAGCCAGGTGCTGCTCGCGCGGTGGATGGGCGCCTTCGAATACGGCATCTTCGTCTATGTCTGGGTATGGGTCGTGATCCTGGGCATTGTCGTGCCGATGGGTTTCGGCACATCCGTGCTCCGCTTCATTCCGGAATACAGGACGAAGGAAAAATGGAGGCGCCTGTCGGGCGTCCTCAAGGCATCCTTCGGTATCGTCGCGGCCATCGGCGCGGCAGCGTCGCTCGCGGGCCTCGGTCTGCTCTGGGCCTTCTCGAACCATATCGAGAGCTACTACCTCTGGCCGCTCGCGATTGCGCTGATCTGCGTGCCCGGCTTTGCGCTGATGGACTGGCAGGAAGGCGCGGCGCGCGCTTTCGGCTGGGTCAATCTCGCCTACATTCCAAACTACATTGTCCGTCCGCTCGCCATCGTTGCAGTAGCCGGGGGCACTCTCTTCTTCACCGGCAGCGCCACGGGATTGCAGGTCACGTTCGGCGCGCTCGGCGCCACCTTCGCGACCATGCTCGCGCAGCGCTATCTGCTTGCGCGCCGCGTCGCCAGGACTGTTCCCGCCGCGAAGCCCGTCTTCCATGTGAAGCACTGGGTTGCGATCTCCGCGCCGCTCGTGCTTGTCGAGGGGCTTTTCCTGCTCCTCACCAACACGGATATCGTGCTGCTCGGCTACTATGTCGAGCCGGACGATATCGCCATCTATTTCGCCGCGACACGCATCGCGAATTTGATGGCGTTCATCCAGTTCTCGGTGGCGGCGCTCGCCGTGCCGAAATTCGCGGAGCTTCATAGCGCCGGCAAACATTCGGAACTCCAGACCTTCGTGTATGGTTCGATCCAGTGGATCTTCTGGCCGACGCTGGCGGCGGGCATCTTTCTCCTGCTCGCCGGAGAATTCGCGCTCGGCCTCTTCGGCGAGAATTTCGGCACGGGTTATCCGCTTCTCTTCTTGCTGATGGCGGGCTTTCTCGCCCGCGCCGCTACAGGGTCGACCGAATACCTGCTCAACATGACCGGCAACCAGAACGCCGTCGCCTGGACATACGGCGTCGCCGCTGTCGGGAACCTCGCGCTCAACTTCCTGCTGGTGCCGTCCTTCGGGCTGATAGGCGCGGCGGCGGCAACGGCCATTTCCATCGTCGGTTCCACCCTCTGCCTTGCCGTCGTCGTCCAGCGCCGCCTCGGCATCACCGCCTTTGTTCTCGCCGGTCCCGTCCGGCGTTCGCTTACCGCTTTGAGGATTGCATGACAGGTCTCGGACAATACCCGCTCTGGCCGGGCCTTGCGAAAAAGCATCCGCGTGCCACGGGGCCTTCCGTCGAAGTGCTGAGCCACGCGGCGCGCTATCTGCACGGCCGGCCGCCGAGCGCCGATGTCATCGTCCTGCAAAGCGCCGACGCGATGACGCCGTTCCGCGCCGAGATCGATGCCCTGAGCGCATCTTCGACCGACCGCAATACGCAGTTCGAAAGCATCACGCTCGCGGCGGCGATGGATCATCTCCAGAAGAAAGACGAGGCGCGTGTCGCACTGCTCTGGAGCGAGCCCGACGGTTCCGGCCGCCGCCTGATGATCGGCCTTGTGCCCTATTTTGCCTCGCGCGGGTCCTACGGCGCGCCCTTCGCGATCTGGCATGTCTGGCAACATATCCACAGCTTCATTTCGACGCCGCTCGTTCGTGCCGGTTACGAACAGCAGGCGGTGCGCCGCTTTCTTGCCTTCGCGGCGGCTCAGGGTGCGGCCCTCGTCGAATTCCCGATGTTCGAGGCAGGCGGCGCCTTCGACAAGGCGCTCCGCGACGTGATGGCAGCCGACGGCATTCTCCACCGCGAGACCGATCGTCACGAGCGCGCCTTTCTTCGTTCGGAACTCGACGAGGAGGCCTATCTCGCGGCCAACATTCGCAAGAAGAAACGCAAGGAGTTCAATCGGCTCTGGAACCGGCTCGCCGAGGAAGGCCGGCTTGAATTCGCCGTTCACGACGGCGGTTCGGACGTTGGTGCATGGGTTGACCGCTTTCTCACGCTCGAGGCGCGCGGCTGGAAGGGCAAGCGCGGCACGGCCATGAAGATGCGCACGAGCGAGCGCGCTTATTTCGAGGAGATATGCCGGGGCGCGCGTGAAGCGGGGACGCTTCACTGCACGGAGCTCACCCTCGACGGCAATCCGGTTGCCATGCTGACGAGCTTCCGCTCGGGGCGCGGCGTCTTCACTTTCAAGATTGCGTTCGACGAACGTTATTCGCGCTATTCGCCCGGCACATTGCTGATGCTGAAGGCGATTGGCGTGTTCCTCCGCGACGACAAGGTCGACTGGGTCGATTCCTGCGCCGTGCCCGGCCATCCGATGATCGACCACATCTGGGCCGAGCGCCGCATCATGAGCAGCATGCTCGTGACTACGCCGCATTCTTTCAGCGTGCCGCTGGCCGGATGGATCGCGTTTGCAAAGCGCGGTGAGGCGGCCGCACGCAAGAAACTTCGCGTTCTCTATGACCGTCTGCAAGGAGATGGAAATGAACAGGCTGATTGAAATTGCCGAGGGAACCGTTTCGGACGCCATGCCGCGCGCGACCTTCCGCGTGGCGCACCGCCTCGACGGACATCCGCTCTTCACGCTCGATCGCCTCGCTCGGCTTGCCGCAACCTTGCCCGCGGATCAGGTCGAGTTCAACGGACCGGTCGCTCCGAACCAGGACCCTTCATTGACGCCGTCCAACGGCCTTTCGCCCGAGGAAACCGTCCGCCGGATCGAGGAAGCGAAGTCCTGGATGGTGCTGAAAAATGTCGAGGCCGATCCCGAATACAAGGAACTGCTCGACGCTTGCCTCGATCAGGTCGCCGAACAGACGGACGGGATGATGGGCGGCGCGACGATGCGCCAGGCTTTCATCTTCGTAACTTCGCCCGGCAATGTGACGCCGTTTCACATGGATCCGGAACTGAACTTCCTGCTCCAGATTCGCGGGCAGAAGCGCATGTCGCTTTTCGATCATCTCGACCGTGCTATTGCCAGCGCGGAAGACATGGAACTCTTTCCAGGAAAGCACCGGAATCTCGTTTATCGCGAGGACTTCGAATCTCGCGCGACGCAGCAGCATATCGGGCCGGGCGAGGGACTCTTCGTACCGATTTTCGCGCCGCACTGGGTGCAGAACGGAAACGAGGTCTCCGTCTCCTTCTCCATCACCTGGCACACGGCGGAGACGCGGCACCTGGTCAAGCTTTCCTACATGAATGCCGGTTTGCGCAGGCTCGGCTTCCCGCAGGCGGACGCGGGCGTCCATCCCCTGTGGGACAAGGCGAAGGTCGTGGCCTATGACGTTCTGCGTCCAGCCTATGACGGCGCGAGGCGCTTCGTCGGCGACCGGCAGAAGGCGATTGCGCTTTTCTTCGGACGGAAGACGCCGGCGATCGCGGGCTAGCGCGCCGCCGCTCTCGGCTGAACGGGGTGCACGGGATATTCCTGCAACGCCTCGTCGCCGTAGCGGCGATAGCGGCGCAGGTTCACCCTCGTCAGCAGGATGCCGACACGGCGGCTGCTTGCCGCCGAGAGCACTTTCAGTGCGCGAGCGACCATGCGGCGGCTGGTCGAGGACCATCTCACCACGAGCACCGTGACATCGGCGAACTTCGCCAGCACCTGCGCATCGGCGGCAGCCAGCACGGCGGGTGAATCGATGATCACATAGTCGTAGGTCTGCTGGAGCGCGTTCAGCACCCAGAGCATTTGCGAGGAGGCGAGCGCCGCCGTCGGATTGGGGAGGGGCGTTCCCGCCTGCAGCACATGAGCGGGGCTTGCGGAATCCTTCCGGATCACATGCTGGAAGGCGGCGCGGCTCATGAGGAGGTCGGCAAGGCCGGGCCGCCTTGCGATGTTCAGCGCTTCGTGCATCGAAGCCGCACGCAAATCGGCGTCGACAATGATGGTACGATATCCGCCAAGCGCAAAGATACGTGCGAGACTTGCGGCGGTCTCCGTCTTGCCTTCGCCCTCTGTTGCCGAGGTCACGAGCACGGTGCGGGCGCGGCGGTCGCCCACGCGCGCGAGAAGCACATGGCCCTGGAGCGCACGGATGGATTCCGAATAGGGGCCGGACGGATCGCGGAGAACCTCGTCGGCTGGGGTGGTTTTGCCACGGCGCGTTTCTGCTTCGGGCACGAGCCCGAGGAACGGCATGCCGGTCGCACGCTCGGCTTGCTCGCCGGTACGGAACCCGCGGGCGAAGACCTCGATCAGGAAGGTGACGAGAAAGGCGAAGATGACGCCGGCAACCGTGGCGAAGGTCAGCGCGGAGGACATGCGCGGGAAGCTCGGCTCGGTCGGCTGCTGCGCGCGCGAGACGATGCGGGCATTCGCCGCCTGGGCGTCCGCTTCGGCGCGGGCGTTCGCTTGCTGGTAGCGCAGCAGGAAGGATTCGAGCAGCGCCCGGTTCGTGTCGGCGTCGCGCTGCAAGGCGCGCAACTGCACCTCGTCCTGGTTGAGCTGCCCCATGCGGCGCTGCAGCCGCGTCAGGCTCGCGCGGAGCGAGTTCACGCGCGCATTGGCGACGCGCGCCTCGTTTTCCAGCGCCTCGATGATCTTGCGGACCTCCTTCTCGATCTGCAATTCGAGATCGGCCAGGTTCGCCTGCGATTCCTGAAGGCGCGGATGCGTCGGCAGCAGCGTCTCGGACAGCTGCGCGATCTGGGCGCGAAGGGCGACTTCCTGCTGGCGAAGGTTCTGGATGAGCGGCGATTGCAGCACTTCGGCGGCCGAGTTCACGGCATTACCGGAGGCGAGCAGCTCGCGCGCATTGCCGAGCTTTGCCTGCGCGGCGGCGCGGTCTGCTTCCGCTGTCGAGAGCTGGGTGTTCAGTTCGGTCAGCTGCTGCTGGGGCACGGTCGAACCGTTCGTGAGGAACAGGCCGGACTTCGTGCGGAAGGCTTCCACTGCCGCTTCCGACTGCTGCACCTTGCCGCGCAGTTCCTCGATCTGTTCGGCGAGCCACTTCGTCGCTTCGCTGTTGATGCCTGTCCGCTGTTCGACCTGCTGGGCGATGTAGAGTTCCGCAAGCCGGTTCGGAACAATCGCCGCCATGCGGGGGTCAGCGGAGGTAAAGACGATCGCGATGACGCGCGATCCGGTCTTCTGATAGACCTCAAGACGGGAAAGCACCAAGTTGGTGATGTCCTCGATGTCGGTCGAGGAGTTGTAATGACGTACACCCAGCGCGATGGCGATGCGGCCGAGCAGACCCGGCGAGCGGAGCGCCGGATTGAATTCGGGGTTGCCCGCCAACCCGAGATCGGTGATGAGGCGCGCGACGAGTGGCCGGGACGTCAGCAACTGGATTTCCGTCTGGACGGTCTGCGCATCCGGCAGCAGCGGCGAATTCTCGTTGTCGAAGGTCGAAATCTCGCCCGCGCGCGGCGCGAGCATCACCCGTGCCTCGACCGTATAGGTCGGCGTGGCGGTGGCGAGCCAGAGGATCGCGATGGCCATGAAGCCTGCAAAGGCGCAGAGAATGATTTCCTTGCGCGCCCATACGCCACGCAGCACTTCCCATGGCGAAATATCGCCCACCGCGCTCTCGTTCGGCGCGGCGCGGCGGCGGTCGCCAAAGGTGACTACGGAGTTCGTATGGATATCGGTCATGCGTTCCGCTCAACAACTGTCCGCCGTGGGTCCGAACCGCTGGCGCTGCCGCGCCGGGACACCACGTCCAGGATCAACCGGCAGTAGACGGCTTTTAGGTAACGGAAGCCTTAACGGGAAACCTTGAAAGCCGGTGGCCGGTTCGGATTTTGCCCGCGTTTCCGCGCGGCAGGACGGTCTGTCGCAGCCCGGGGTTGCGAAAAAATTAACCCTTCCGGCGGTACTCTCGGGCAGCGCTGAAACCGCCACAGAGGCCCCCTTCATGAAGCTCCGTCTTGCCCTTGTCCTGATGGCGATGTTCGCTGCGGCCACTGGCTGCGCGGAGCGGGGCATCATTGCCGAGCGCCCGGTCTCGACGGAGAACGACGTCTATATCCTCGATACCGGCGACAGGCTGCGCGTCGTCGTCTTCGGCCAGCCGGATCTCAGCGGCGAATTCGCGGTAGACAGCACGGGTACGGTTTCGATGCCGCTCATGCCGCCGATCCCTGCACGAGGTCTCACCACGGATGAATTCGAGGACGTCGTTGCCGCCGAGCTTGGGCGCACGCTGCTGCGCAACCCGAATGTGAGCGTGCAGGTCACCGAATTCCGGCCCTTCTTCATCCTCGGCGAGGTGCAGCGCGCCGGCCAGTATCCATACGTCAACGGCATGACCGTGCAGAGCGCGGTCGCCATCGCCGGTGGCTTCACCTATCGGGCCGACGAGGACCGCGTGAGGATCACGCGCAATCGCGGCGACCGCATCGTCGAGATCGGCGTCGACAGCAACGAGCCTGTCCTGCCGGGCGACACCATTCTTGTCCGGGAGCGCTATTTCTGATGGCCGCCGCCGCACATAGCAGCCCAGACGGCCGGAGCCGGGGCTTGCGGAAGGTCGTCCATGTCATGCGGCTGCCGATGGGCGGCCTTTTCCGTCATGTGCGCGACCTCGTCGCCGGACAGCAGGAAGCGGGTATCGCCGTCGGTGTCGTCTGTGCCGAGCCGCAGGACGAGCGCGCCGCCGCTGCCCTCGCAAAACTTGGGGCTCAATGCGGCCTTGGCCTTCATCTCGTTCCCATGTCGCGCCTGCCCGGTTTCGGCGACATCGCCAACATTCGCGAGGTCACGCAACTCCTGCGCTGGCTGAAGCCCGACATCGTGCATGGTCATGGCGCAAAGGGCGGCATGCTCGCGCGCCTCTCCGGCGGCGCACCCGATGCCATCCGCGTCTACACGCCGCATGGCGGCTCGCTGCATTACGGCCTCTGGAGCCTTGAGGGCATGGTCTATCTCGGGGCGGAGCGGCTGATGCGCCAGCGCACCGGCGGCCTCATCTTCGAATCCGAGTTCAGCCGCAATGCCTATCGCGCGAAGGTCGGCAAGCCGGCCGCTCCCACGACCGTCATTCACAACGGCCTTTTAGAGGCCGAGTTCGAGCCCGTTGTTCCCGCCGAAGATGCGGCGGATTTTCTCTTCATCGGTGAGCTGCGGATGCTGAAAGGCGTTTCGACGCTCATCGAGGCCGCCTCGCGTCTGGAACGGCCGGTCCGCATCCGGATCGTCGGTGCCGGTCCGGACCGGGCGCAGTTCGAGCGGATGGCGGCGGAGGCGAAGGGCCTCGCCCGTTTCGAGTTTCTGGGCGCGATGCCCGCACGCGAGGCGTTCGCCCTTGGCCGTGTCGCCGTCATGCCGTCATGGAACGAGTCGCTGCCCTATGTCGCGCTCGAAGCGGCGGCAGCAGGCTTGCCGCTTATCGCGACCAAGGTCGGCGGCGTACCTGAAATTTTCGGACCTCTCGCCGCGCGCCTCGTGCCGGCGGGGGATGCAGCGGCACTGGCGTCGGCGATGATGCGCGCGCTTTCCGATCCGGCCGGGATCGCGGCCGACGCCGAAAGGCTTCATGGCCGTGTCCAGGAGTTCTTCTCCGTTGCCCGCATGGTCGATGCCGTGGACGGTTTCTACGCCCGTCTTCTCGACACGCGCGAAGCGGGAAGGGATGCGGCGCTTGCGGGCAGGGCAGGCGCTGCCACCCGTCCTGGCCTCACCGGCGCGGAACACTGAACGATGGACGGCTGGCAGATAGAAGCAGGCAGCCGGGCGCGCAGCGGCGAACCTCGCCGGCCGTTCGCAATCCATCTCGCCGAGTGGCTCGTCATTCTCGTCATTCTCACGAGCTTCTATGTCCGCTCGGACCGGACGCAGGACAATCCCTCTCCCTACGACCTCCTGATGGCCGCGACCGTCGCGCTCACCTTTCTCTTCGGCTTGCGCTTTCCGCGCCGCCTCGGCTGGCCGGCGGCACTCTGGGGCCTTGTCGTTGCGGGGTACGGCATTGGCGCCATGGATGCGCTCTATATGGAGCGCGTGCAGCCGGCGATGATGACGACGATCTATCTCGTCGGCACCTTTCTCTTCTTCGCATCGTGGATCTATGCCGATCCGGTGCGGCGTCTCACGCAGATATTCTGGGCCTACACGGCTGCGGCAACGCTCGCTGCCACTCTTGGCATCGCCGGTTATTTCGAACTCTTTCCCGGTGCGGAAATCTTCACCGAATATGGCCGTGCCCGCGGCACCTTCAACGACCCGAACGTTTTCGGCCCCTTCCTTGTCGCGCCCATCCTCTTTCTCGGCTGGCGGCTCAGCACGGCGCAATCGCTGCGTTCGTTCTGGATCGCCTTGCCCTTCGGGCTTCTCGTGCTCGCGCTGCTGCTCAGCTTCTCGCGCGGCGCATGGGGCAGCCTTCTGTTCTCGGGGCTCATCTTCTTCGTGCTGACGCTCGCGACCTCGAAATCCTATCAGCAGACGATGCGGCTCATCGGCTTCGGCGCTTTGGCGGTCGTCGTCATGGTGGGCGTGGTTGGCTTTGCGCTATCGAGCCCGAAAGTGGCGGCGCTTTTCGAGGAGCGCGCCTCTCTCGTCCAGAGCTACGACACCGACCCGGAGCATGGCCGTTTCGAAAGTCAGGCTGGCGCCTTTGCGATGGCGCTCGAAAAACCGCTCGGTCTCGGCCCGGCGCAATGGGCGATGATCAACCGGCTCGACACGCATAACGTCTATCTGAATATTCTTGTCGCGGGCGGCTTCCTGTCGGGGTTCGCCTTCATCGCGCTGATGCTTGTCACGCTTGTCCGGGGCTGGCGCGCGATCGGACGGGAAAGCCCGGCTCAGGGCCTCCTTATCGTCGTCTATGCCGCTTTCGCCGGCCACATCGCCGAGGCCGCCATCATCGACATCGACAACTGGCGCCACTTCTATCTCATTGCCGGGACGCTCTGGGGGGTGCTTCTGGCAGTCGAGGAGCGGGGAGGGGTCCGGCGGCCGGTCCTTCGGGCCGCGTCCCGGGTCCGGCAGGGAATCGGTTCGGCGCCGGTATCAGGCTTCCAGGCGTGAGCCCGGGCCCGCAAAGGCGGGTTGCCTGCTCTTCATTCGCATGAGGTGATTGGAGGCCACGCCCGGAATCGAACCGGGGTATACGGATTTGCAGTCCGCTGCGTCACCACTCCGCCACGTGGCCGTTT
>JACIYQ010000322.1 GCA_014359855.1 Parvibaculum sp. | reverse complement strand
GAGATCGTGCCGTCGCGGGCGATGGAGATGCCGGTTTCGTCCTGGGCAAAGCGGATCGGCGCGCCTGCATCGGTGAGGACGAGGGCGCCGGTGGAGGTGGCGAGCTGGCCTTCGGCGTCGAGGTTGAAGTGGCCGTTGCGCGTATAGAGGACGCCGGTTTCCGTCTGCACGCGGAAGAAGCCCTCGCCGGCGATCGCCACGTCGAAAGGATTGGCTGTCGTCTGCATCGCGCCGTCGCGCATGTTGCGGTGCTGACCGTAGTCCTGGACGAAGGCGATTTTGCCGCCCGCGCTCTCCTCGGAGGCGTCGGGCATGAGGAACTGCTCGAAGAGCATCGCTTCCGACTTGTAGGCGGTCGTATTCATGTTCGCGAGATTGTTCGCGATGGTCGCCATTTCGCGCGTCATCGCCATCTGGCGCGAGAGGCCTATGAGCAGAGCGTTTTCCATACCGGTTCCCAGGTCCTTGAGCGCAGGTCTTGCGCTGCCCCGGCTACGTGCAGGGCCTGTGCCAAATAGAAATATGAATTAAATCAATGGCTTGAGATGCCACCGCGGCGGCCGGGAGAGAGCCTCGGGCAGGCTTTACCGGGCAGTTTCTGCCGTGCGGCGGGCAGCGGACGGGGGGGCACCCACTTATAGGGGCACCCGGCACAAGAATGGCCATCCGGAGGCACAACCGCGAACGCTTCGTTAACCAAAGTCAGCGAGCATCCGGTTGTAACGAGCCAGGCCGGAAGCAGTATCGCTTTTCCGGCGGCAATCTGTGCAGAAGGTGGGGCGGTTCAGATGGCCGAAGTCGACGCCGAAATTCCGGAAGAAGGCGAAGAAGGCGGATCGGCGGGGACGCCGAAGCGCCGGCTCGCGGGCAAGGTTCTCGTCCTCTATATCGTGCTGCCCGTGCTGCTCCTCGTTGGAGCGGGCGTGGGCGTCTACATGTCTGGCCTTCTGGGCGGTGGCGAGAGCGAGGAGGTTGTGGCCGAGGTTGCGCCCGATCCCGTTTTCTACGACATGCCCGATTTCCTCGTGAACCTCGCCGGACCGCCGCCGCAGCACTATCTCAAGATGCGCGTTGCGCTGCAGGTCACCAGCAAGGAAGCCGTACCGCAGCTCGAGCTGCAGATGCCGCGTGTGCTCGACGGTTTCCAGACCTTCCTGCGCGAGCTTCGTCCGGAAGACCTCGAAGGGTCGCGCGGCATGCTCTACCTCAAGGAAGAACTGCTTCGCCGCCTCAACCTCGCCACGCAGGAGCCGCTCGTCACGGACGTGCTCTTCAAGGAAATCATCATTCAGTAGCAGTCAGCGGGAAGTATCCGATATGCCGGAAAGCGATACCCTCAAACAGGATGCGATGAGCGCGGCCACGGAAGCGGCCGCAGCCGCACCGGAGCGCGTGCTCAACCAGGACGAGATCGACAGCCTGCTCGGTTTCGAAGTCGACGAGGAAGAGGCGCCGGAACGGCACGGGATCGACGCCATCGTGAATTCGGCGCTCGTTTCCTATGAGCGCCTGCCGATGCTCGAAATCGTCTTCGACCGCCTCGTGCGCCTGATGACGGTGTCGCTCAGAAACTTCACGTCCGACAACGTCGAGGTCTCGCTCGACAATGTGTCGTCGATCCGCTTCGGCGACTACCTGAATTCCATTCC
>JACIYQ010000321.1 GCA_014359855.1 Parvibaculum sp. | reverse complement strand
GGCCTCGGCGCGGGCGCGATCGACCGCGAGACCTATCAGCTTGCCCTGTCCGTCATCGCCTTGAGCCTCGTCGTCAGCCCCTTCTGGCTCGCCACCGCGCGCCGCATTCACGGGCTTCGCCACAACTTCCAGTTCACGGGCGTTGTCGCCACGACGGAGCGGCTCTATCCCGGCGCCTATGCGCTCGCCTTGCGCGCCTGGGCCGCGCTTCTGGCCCTTGCGATCTCGGTGCGCGCCCGTCTCCGCGAGCGCCGCTCGAAGCCCTGATCTACCGCGCCGCCGCCTTCAGCGCGCGCCGCAACCGTGCATGCGCGCGGTCCTTGTCCAGCGCGCGCGGCCATGCCTGATGAACGATGATGGGCGGCGCCTCGAAGGGCAGGGGCAGAACGGCGAGCCCGTGCAATGCTGCGTAGTGATCTGCGATGCGCTTCGGCACGCTCCGCGCCGAGGACCGGAAGCACGATCGCGAGAGCCGATGCAATTTGGAGCAACGATTTCAAAGGCGGGGACCTCTAGGGGGGTTGAACCGCTGGCTCCTTGTTCCAGCTCTCACCCCATCGATACGCCGCCGCCGCCGTGCCGGATCACCGCCCCGAACGCCGCCGGAATCGCGCCGAAAGCGCAAGGCTTGCCGCCACTGTCGCGTTGAGGGACTCGACCGCCCCCGTGGTCCGGATCGCGAGCATCGTCGCGCCGAGCCCCGGCGGCAGCCCGCGTCCCTCCTCGCCGAGAACGAGGCGAAGGCTCTCCGGCCACTCATAGACCTCGATATCGCTGCCCGCGCCGTCGAGCGCGGCGAGAGGCCCCTTCGCCCCCGCAAGCGCCCTCCAGTCGCCGCCCTTGAGGAAGGTCAAGCCGAACTGCGCATTCGCCCCGCCCCTGAGCGCCTTCGGATGAAAGGGATGCGCCGCCCCCTCCATCAGCACGATGCGGCCCGCGCCAAAGGCCGCCGCGCTGCGCAACGCCGCGCCGAGATTGGACGGGTCGCCGAGCGCCAGCACGAGTTCGAAGCCTTGCGGTGCCTTCGAGAAATCCGCCGCCGCCATCTCCGGCACATCGCCGATGAGCAGCGGAAATCCCGTGCCGTTCGTATCGAGTGCCTCGAAGAGCGGCTTTGCCAGCACATAACGTTCGATGGACGGGGGCAGGGCGAGCCGGTTGAGGTCGCTCTCGCTCCGCGCCAGTGCCGCCGTAAAGCGGCCCCCATACCGCGCCAGCGCCTCCGGCACGGTCTTCCGCCCCGAAAGGATGAATTCTCCGTGTTTGCGGATGCCGCGCGCATCGCTCAGCGCCAGCCACTTTTTCGCCCGCGCATTCTGAAGGCTGTCTATGGCGCGGGAGGCGCTGCTCATATTTGGTCCTTTTGCATTCCGGTCTCTTCCGCGATCATAACGGGGTAAGCGCAAAAAAAGAAAAAGCGCCAAAAAACGAGGAGGGGAGAATGCTGGAAGAAGTCTTCATGCGGGGCGACGGTCTCGACGCCATTCGCATTGCGCTGGCGCTTCTCTCGCTCGCAGCTGCCATCGCCTATCAGCTGGTCGAAAGCCGGCCGCCCTCGGCGCTGCGCACCGGCCTCAAGACCGCCGCCATCGGCCTCCTCGTCCCGCTGCCGCTTCTCGCGCTGGGGCAGGGGCCGGCCCTGCCGCTCGTCCTCCTTGCCGCCGCCTTCCTCTTCTCCGGCGCTGGCGATTTCTTCCTCGCGCTGAAGGGCGACGCGCGCAACTTTCCGCGCGGCCTCGCCGCCTTCCTTGTCAGCCACCTCTTCTACATCGCGGTCATGATCCCGCTCGCAAGCGCGCCCGACACGCTCGCCCTCAAGGCGGCATCGCTCGCCGTCGGCCTCGGCGCCATCGCGCTCTATTTCACGCTCGCGCCATCCCTCGGAAAGCTGAAGCTCCCCGTCGGCGCCTACCTCGTCGCCATCCTCGTCATGGCGCTTTCGGCATTGGCGATCCCTGAAGGCGCACCCTTTCTCGGCCTCGGCGCCGTCTTCTTCGTGATCTCCGACAGCGTCATCGCGATCGACAAGTTCCGGGGCGGCGTTCCCTTTCGCGGGCCCATCGTCTGGGTCACTTACTATGTCGGGCAGGCGCTCATGGCGGCGAGCCTGCTCGCGCTTCTCGCATCATGACCGTTCCGATAGACGGCACCTGCGATCCCCGCCCGGCATTTCCGGCGCTCCTCGCGGCGACTGACACGCGTTCAGTGGCAGTGCACGACGCCCGTGCTGTTGTCCATGTGGCAGCATTGCCCGGGCGGCGACGACTTGCGGCATCCGCCGCCATGCGCATTCGCCACCGATGGTATCGTCATGGCCAGCAGGCCAAGAGCCAGGATCGGCTTTCTCATCGGCTCCTCCTTCTCCGGTCAGTGCATGACCTTACCGGAAAGAGCGCGCTCCTCCCAAAACCGGTTTGGAAACGAAACGAAGGCGAAGATGGTGCTTCAGGGAAATCTGGTGCTGTGGGAGAGGATTGAACTCTCGACCTCTCCCTTACCAAGGGAGTGCTCTACCACTGAGCTACCACAGCATGCCGGGAGGGGCGGTCTGACCGGGCCCCGCTCGAAGTCTCGCCCCGAATGGTAAACAGCGCATGAGCGCCCGCCGGAGCGGCCCTTCGGAAAGCGCGCGGAAAGTGCCACAGCGACCCCCCTCGCGCAAGATGCCGCAACGCACTATCTTCCCCCCAATTCTCCCTCGCGCGGGCTGCCGGATATCCGGCCTTGGCCCCCTGAAACAGAGCAGCAGAAAATGAAGAACAGCCGTACCACCTTCGATCCCCGCACTCCCGGCGGCAAGGGCACCGACCGCGCCGCCCAGACCCGCGAAGCCAAGGCCAAAACCGCCCGTCTCGCCGAGGCGCTCCGCGAAAACCTCAAGAAACGGAAGGGTCAGGCAAGGGCCCGCAAGGATGACGCGGAATAGTCTGAAAACGGCCCGGATTGGCGGGCATGAGTGGTGACAACCATTTTTGCTACGTAAAAATGGCAAGGCCCGGCGGCGGATGCCGCCTGTTATCTTAATAAGAGGGTGCGCATGCGCACCCGGGGGCCGCCCGAGCTTATGCGAGGAAAGCCAAGGGCGCGGATGCGCCCGCCCGGCGCTTGAGGGTAATAAAAAGGAAGGGTAATCGAATTCATTCGATTGCCCTGTGACTTGGGGCCTTGCTCCCCCTATAAACCGCTGAACCCCAACCGGGACGCATCCATGGACACAATACACATTCGCGGCGGCCGCCGTCTCAAGGGCCGGATCGCCGTGAGCGGCGCAAAAAACGCGGCCCTGCCGCTGATGACGGCCTCCCTGCTGACGGACGAGCCGCTGACCCTCACCAACATGCCGCGCCTCGCGGATGTGCGCACGCTCGGCCGCCTTCTCGATGTCCTGGGTGCGGATATGTCGCTCGACGAGGGCGCCGATGCCGACGTGATGACGCTGCACGCCAAGGACATCCGCTCCACCACCGCGCCTTATGAGATCGTCTCGAAGATCCGCGCGAGCTTCTGGGTCCTCGGGCCCCTTCTCGCCCGCTGCCATGAGGCGAAGGTCTCGCTGCCAGGCGGCTGCGCCATCGGGGCCCGCCCCGTCGATCTCTATATAAAGGGCCTCCAGAAGATGGGCGCCGGGATCGATCTGGTGGACGGCTATGTCCACGCCTCCGCTCCCGGCGGTCTCAAGGGCGCGGTCATCCGTTCGCCCATCGTCTCCGTCGGCGCCACGCACACGCTGATGATGGCCGCCACGCTGGCCGATGGCCTCACCGTGCTGGAAAATGCCGCCCGCGAGCCCGAAATCGGCGATGTCGCGAACTGCCTTGTCGCCATGGGCGCGAAGATCGAGGGCATCGGCACCTCCACGCTCCGCATCGAAGGCGTGGAGCGCCTCCACGGCGCCGCCCACCGCGTCATCTCGGACCGCATCGAGGCCGGCACCTATGCCATCGCCGCCGCCATGACGGGCGGCGAGATCGTGCTTGAAGGCGCGATCGGAGAGACCTTCGATGCCGCCCTCTCCGTGCTGCGCGCCGCCGGCGCCGAGGTCGAGAGCGAGCAGGGCGCCGTCCGCGTCGCGCGCAACGGCGAGCGCCTTCAGGCGACCGATGTGGTGACGCAGGTCTTCCCCGGCTTCCCGACCGATCTCCAGGCGCAGTTCATGGCGCTGATGACGGTGGCCGAAGGCGAATCCGAAATCACCGAGACCATTTTCGAAAACCGCTTCATGCATGTGCAGGAGCTGGCGCGCTTCGGCGCCGGCATTTCGCTGCATGGCGA
>JACIYQ010000320.1 GCA_014359855.1 Parvibaculum sp. | reverse complement strand
GTCTATATACATATCCAAAGCTGACGGCAGCAGGCTCAGTATAGCAGCGGGACATAACCCATGACGATTGCAAGCCCAACAGAGTTTGACGGCAAGCTTGTGGCGAAACGGAAGCGCAAACGCATTCAGCCGCTCAAGGCTCTGCGCGCGATCCGGGCTCTCATCGCCGACAAGGAAGATACGAGCCAGGTCTTCAGGATTATCGACGCTCTTTCGGGCGGCGCCAACGACCGGCAGTTCCAGCGCTTCATGAAGACGGAGACGGGGCAGCGCATTCTCGCGGAGAAGCGCAATCTGATCACCGCTCTCAGCGATCGCGACTATCTCTCGAGCCTGCCAGAGGGCACGCTCGGCCACACCTACTACGAGTTCATGGCCGAAGAGAACCTCACGGCGGACGGTCTTGTTGCCGCCAGTGAAGTGATTCCGAAGCGCGACGACCGCACAGAAGCCGAGCGCATTTTCGGCTATCGCCTCCGCGACCAGCATGACCTCTGGCATGTGAGCACCGGCTATGGCCGCGACGGTCTTGGCGAGCTCGCCCTTCTTGCCTTCACCTACGCGCAGACGCGCAATCGCGGCATCGGCTTCATCGTTCTCGTTGGCGCGCGGATTACCCGCAAGAACCTCCCGCAGGTGGATGCCTGGCGTATCGTTCGCGAGGGTTTCAGGAACGGCAAGCGTGCTGCCTGGCTCCCCGAGACGGATTGGGAAGCGATGCTATCGAAGCCGCTCCCGGAAGTTCGCGCGCTTCTCAGGATCGAAGACCCCAAGGCCTATCGCGAAGCCGAGCCTCATTCCCTGGCGGCCGAAGCGGCCTTCAAGGTCATGCGGGCCGGGCAGCAGCAAAAGCAGGCCGCCTGATCGCCTGACAAGGCATATATCTTCCGGATTTTGGCACCGGCCCCGTCCCCCGCTATGCTCGCGACAGCGAGACTGAAAGGGAATGGGCCGGTGCTGACCGTTTACGGGTTGAAGAACTGCGATACCTGCCGCAAGGCACTCAAATGGCTCGAGGCGGAAGGCATCCGGCACAAGTTTCACGATGTGCGGGCCGACGGTATCAAGCCCGCCGAAGTGAAGCGCTTCGCGAAATCCGCTGGCTGGGAGACCCTTCTCAACAAGGCCGGAACCACCTGGCGCGGCCTTCCCGACACGCAGAAGGCCGATGTGAGCGAAGCTGAGGCGGTCGCCCTCATGGCCGAGCACCCGGCGCTCATCAAGCGTCCCGTTTTCGATTTCGGCAAGGGGCAGGTGGTCGTCGGCTTTCGCGATCTGCAAAAGGCGGCCGTTCTGAAGGCGGCCGGCAAATGAAGGTGCGGCACAGGAGCGCAAGTGAACCGGCGCTCGCCATTCCGCTCGAAACGCCGCGTCTTATCCTTCGCGACTTCACTGAGCGGGATTTTGAGGCCGTCCATGCCTATTCCTCTCTCGATGAAGTGACGCGGTTCCTTGTCTGGGGTCCCAACACGCCACTGCAAAGCAAGCAGACGATCCAGGCCTATCTCGATGACCAGAAGGAAAAGCCGCGCCAGAATTTCGATCTTGCGATCATCCGCAAGGGCGAGGGCCGGCGCGGGGCAAGGCAACAGCTTATCGGCGGCGTGGGGCTCAAACTTTACGACGGGGAGAACCTCACCGGAGAGGTCGGCTACGCGCTCCATCCGGACTATTGGGGGCAGGGATATGCGCTCGAGGCCGCCCGTATGATCGTTCATGCGGGTTTCAGCGAGCTCGGGCTGCAGCGGATCATCGCGACCTGCGACCAGCGTAACAAGGCGTCTGCCCGCGTGATGGAGAAGCTCGGCATGCGCCGGGAGGGCGTGTTCCGGCAGAGCAAATACATTCAGGGCGA
>JACIYQ010000032.1 GCA_014359855.1 Parvibaculum sp. | reverse complement strand
GTGCCGGCCAGCAGAATGTTTCTCAACGTCATTAGACGTCTCCGTGTTCTATGGATGAGCTTCTGTTGCAGGATCGGCAGCCGCGGCGAAGACCGCGAACACCCCCCATGGCGTCGCTCGTAACAGAGCCATGTGACGGTTCGCATTCACTTTTGTGACAGTGGAATGACGGCCCCCAAGTGTGGCCGCGGCGCACCTGTGCCTACCTTGGCAGAAGGGCGGGGCGCATGACCAGAGGCTATAAAAGAATGAGTGTTTTCAATGGGATGGGACCGGAGACCGGGCCTTGGCCGTAAAGACACAGCGGCCGGAAATTCGTGCGGCACACTGTGGCATGCCTTGAATGCAGAAGCGGCAGGGCCTTGCGAGCCCTGCCGCTTTCGTCTCTCGAAGTGGGGAGGTCAGAAGGTGAAGCGCACGCCGCCGAGGATCATTCGGGGCTTGCCGGGCCTCGCCCCTGCGGGGTCGAAGGAGACGAGATAGACCTCGTCCGTGACGTTCTCGACGACCGCCATCAGGCTCACGCCCGGCACGACGTCCAGCTCGGCGGACAGGTCGACGACGATCCGGTCGTCGATGCGCCGGTCCGCCGGGATCGCTCCCTGGCCCGCGACGGCCCGCGTCTCATCGACATAGTTGGCGATCACGTTCGTCCGCCAGGTCTCGCCTTCGATGCCTGCCGTCAGGGTCAGCTGATGTTCCGGCACATAGGGCGGTTTGTCGCCCGCCGTGACATTGCCCCAGGGACCGAAGCCGCTGTTGAAGCTCGTTTTGAACTCCGCGTCCGTATAGGTGTAGATCGCCGCAAGCGGCACGGAGAGCTTCGTACCGAGGCTCTTGCCCGCGTCATATCCGGCGGTGAATTCCAGCCCCTTCACGTCGACTTCGCCGCCGTCGAACTGTGCACCGATGGTACAGCCTCCGCCTGTCGAGGCGGTGCAGGTGCCGAGCAGGTTCGAATAGTCGTTGAAGAAGCCGATCGCTTCGAGCGACAGGTCGCCAGCGCCATAGCGGAAGCCTGCCTCGTAGTTGACGGAGCGCTCCGCGTCAGAGGTCGAGCCCGGGCCCGGCGCCGCAAAGCCGCGATGAACGCCGCCGACAAGCTGCCATTCGTCCGTCAGATGATAGACAGCGCCGATGCCGGGAATGAGAACGTCGACCGAGTTCTCCGCAACGGTTGTCGGGCCCGTCCGGCTGGGATCGAGCGTGCTCCAGCGGGTCTGGCGCAGACGGATCGTCTCGTAACGAAGGCCCGGCGTTACCGTCAGCCGGTCCCAGTCGATCGTATCCTGAGCGAAAAACGCCCAGGCCTTCGCGTCGCCGACGCGATTGTCCTGACTGCCCGCCGCGCCCGCCGAGGAGAGCGTCATCTGCCCACCGGACATCGTGTAGATGTCGTCGTTCTGGAACCGGTCTTCTTCGTCTTCATGGTAGCGCACCGAGAACTCGAGATAATGCGCGAGATCCCCTGTGACGAATGCCGATCCGAGGACGGACTGGATGCCCGCCGAATAGTATTCGCGATTGTTGTTGCGGACGCGGATCTCGCCGGCGGCTCCTTGAAGAACGGCATATTCGGCAGCATTCGTGACGGGATCCGAAACGATGCTGGAAATGCTTGTCCATGAAGGCGCACCGGTGAGCCTTGCATCGTTGGTCTTGTACCAGGCGCGGCTCGTATCGTTGTAGTAGAGCGTCGTCGTGAGGTTCAGGTCGCTGGAAAAATCGACCCGGTGCGAAGCCTGCAGCGTCAGGTGATCGACATTCATTTCGTCGACCTGGCTGGCGGCGTAGCGGCGGTAGGGAGTCGCGTTGAAGTCGGCGAGCGTCAGTCCGAGATAGGTTTCGTCCGAGACCTCATCCGAGCGCTGCACCTTGAATTCGAACGACTGGCGCAGGCCGGATTCGGCAGTGCTCCGGAAGGCGAGCTTCGCCAGATAATCCTGAATGCGGTAGCCCGTATCGCCACCGCCATCGAGTTCCTTGAAGCCGTCCGTCCTGTCCTGCAGCGTTTCGACGAGAATGCCGACATCCCACGCGTTCGACATCGGCATCCATCCGCCGGCATGGCCATGGACGCGAAGAGTGCTGTCTTCGCCGCCGAGAGCCGTCACCGAACCGGACAGCCCGCCATCTTCATTGTCGGGAATGGACGTCGAGAAAAGATTGATCGCACCGGC
Source organism: Parvibaculum sp. (assembly GCA_014359855.1). Taxonomy (GTDB): domain Bacteria; phylum Pseudomonadota; class Alphaproteobacteria; order Parvibaculales; family Parvibaculaceae; genus Parvibaculum. The sequence goes on along the minus strand of JACIYQ010000032.1, from coordinate 5,301 downwards.
GACGGTCGAAGGCCCGTACTTGATCGCGGCGGGCCCCTTGACGACTTCAACCGCTTCCATGCGGCCCATGGACGGGAAGTAATAGGCGGCGGGTGCGGCATAGGGCGCCGGCGCCATCAGCACGCCATCTTCCATGATGACGATCTTGTTGTTGCGGTCGCTGCCGGACCCGCGAATGCCGATATTGGGCCTGAGGCCGTAACCGTCCTCTTCCTGCAGCTGGACGCCGGGGACAAGGCGCAGGGTGCGGTTGATGTCGGTATAGGAGATTTTCTCGATTTCCTCCTTGCCGATGAAGGTTGCCGACCCGCCGACATCACCGACGTCGCCAGCCGTACCCGTTACGAGCAGCCCTTCCAGAATGTGCAGCTTCGCTTGCGCGGCTCCCTGTTGCCCGGCGCTTGCGCCGCTGTCTTGCGCATGGGCCGGAAGCGCCCATAAGAGAGCCGCGACAGCGGTCGCAGCTGAGCGGCGCACATATCGAGCGTCGTGAAAAAACATGCATCCCCCTTGTCTGGCGCAACGGCGCGCGGGGGGTGTCATACAAAGTTCAAAAAGGCCTGTAAATGATATTGATTCTCATTTTTGTTATCAGAAACGAGGGTTTTATCATGGCCGAGGTCAATTTTCGCCCGCAATCTTCGTGACCACGACGGAGCCCGCTTCGAGGGTCCGGTGAACCGGGCATTTGCCTGCGATTTCGGCCACTTTCTCGGATAGCGAGGGGGCGAGACCGCCCGCAATCCGGATGGTCCTTTCGAAGCGATCGACATAGCCATCGCGCCCCTCCGCGCATTCGGCGCAGTCGCGGGCGTGCACCCTTTTATGGTCGACGGTGACGGAGATGGCTCCAAGCTCCAGCTCTTTGCGGTCGGCATACATGCGCAGCGTCATGGAGGTGCAGGCACCGAGCGCGATGGAAAGGAAATCGTAGGGCGTTGGCCCGGAGTTGAGGCCGCCATGTGCCTCGGGTTCGTCGGCCGTCAACCTGTGCGGCCCGACGGTCACGCGCTGCTGGAATTTTCCAAGCCCCGTCTCCGAAACGATCACGACGTCGTCCGCTCCCTCGTCCCGCACCTCCGCCTCGCGTGCGATATAGCGGCCAGCCCATGCGGCGAGGACTTCCGCCACATAGAGCGCATCGCGCCGCCGCGTCAGGAGGTGATCCGCGTCGTCGAGCGAGATAAAACTCTTGGGATGCCTTGCGGCGTCGAAAATCTTTCCGGCATTCTCGATGCCGACGACTTCGTCGCGCGGCGCGTGGAATATGAGGAGAGGTTTTCTGAGACCGCTTATACGTCCGCCCAGATCGTGCTCGTCGAGGTCGTCGATGAACTGTTTCCGGATTTGAAAGCGCCGCCCGGCAAGCTCCACCTCCGCCTCACCGTCCTCTTCGATCCGTGTGAGGTCGGCCTGAAAGCTTCGTATGACGTGCCGTGCATCTGCCGGCGCGCCGATTGTCGCGACGGCCCTGGCTTCCGGAATCTCGCCTGCCGCAGCGAGGATCGCCGCACCCCCGAGGCTGTGACCGATGAGGATCTTCGGTGCCTGGAGATTCTGGCGCATGAAGCCGACCGCACACAGAAGGTCTCCAACATTCGATGAGAAGTTGGTGTTTGCGAATTCGCCGCCACTCATGCCGAGGCCGGTAAAATCGAATCGGAGCACGCCGATGCCGAGCTCCGCCAGCGCCCCCGAGATGCGGGCGGCCGCGAAAACGTCCTTCGAGCAGGTGAAACAGTGCGCGAAGACCGCATAGGCACGTACGGGGCCCGCCGGCAGATCAAGAAGGGCCGCGAGCTCGTCACCTTGGGCGCCGGTGAAGGAAATCTTCTTCGAACGTGCCGACATGCCATATCTCCCGAAATTGCTCTCTTGCAGAAAGCCTATAGCAAAGGGGGAACCCGAACCCGGCCAAAGCGGCATTGACAGCCACTCGGGGCAAATCCGGCATCAATGCAGCGGAAATAAGATTTTGGAACTCGGCTTCGTGCGAGCCGTTCTCTGGTCAGTAACCGCGCCCTTCTCGGTGCGGTGTGATTGGAGAAAGGCGAAACTTCATGAAAAAGCTCCTCACGACGACTGCGCTTGTGGCCTCCGTGGCACTCGCTTCGGCGGGTCATGCAGCACCTGAGGATGCGAAAAACGCACCCATGGAAGTAGCACCTGCGCAGCAGCAAAGCCGGCCCGGAATGGAGACGCCAGGCGAAATGCCGAGTGCCGCGCGGCAAGAAGCCGGTTCGGATGTGCTGACGACGCGCGGCAATGCCGCCATTCTGTCGGGGACGGCTAGTGCGGCGGGCAAGGTCATTGGCGCCGATGTTGTCGGTCCCGACGGCAAAAAACTTGGCGTGGTGGACGACCTGGTCTTTGATGAAAACGACGCGGTGAAGCAGGTCATCATCGCCGACGGTGTCATGTTCGGTTTTGGCGGCAAGATGGTTGCGATCGATTTCGAAGGCGCGTCGGTTACGCGCGATGAGAATGGCGACCGTATGGTCCGTATCGGCATGACCGGCGAGGCACTCGAAAACGCGACCGAATTCGACAAGGCGCCGCTTGAGAAAACCGGCGGCGAACTTGCCAGTTCCTACATCGGTCGCGAAGTTGCGCTGGCGACGGAAAAAGACGGAACAGGCGAGATTTCCGACATTCTCCTCGATCGAAACGGCACTGCCAAATATGCGGTCATCGAATATGGCAGCACACTCGGAGTGGGCGGCAATCGCACGGTCGTCGAGTTCGAGCAGCTGACCGCTGCGCGTGCCGAGGAACCGGTGAAACTCGCCATGACGCTGGATGAGCTCAGGCAGCAGCCGGCCTTCTTCTACAGCGAAGAAGAGGCGCCCAAGGCGGGTGAAATGTAGGCACCGATTACGTGCCGCAGAAGGTCCGGCCGGGAAACCGGCCGGGCTTTTTGCGTGTCCGCGCCTCCGCATATGGCGGTCAGGAACGTGGCTGGGATCGGGGAGAAAAATGCCCCCGGTCCAGTGGGGCTTGGGGGGCGGGGATGATACCGGACCGGGGGGCCTGCAAGGATTTTGCCGTCTCTCGGGAGACTAACCTCGCAATAGCAGGGAGATAACGTCCACTATCTGGGATGGTTCCCGGGCAAATGAAAATAGATGGAAAATTTTTGCTCAGATGAGCGGGGGGAGATCGACCGTCACCACGCAGCCCGGCTCGTCGACGTCCATATGCGCGCGCAATTGCCGGACCAGCCCCCGAAAAAGATTGATGTGGCCCTCGTCCGGTCGACTCTCCATCAATCCTTCGAGCACCGGCTGGTCGACCTTCATGATAAGCGTGGAACCCCGCCCGGGGCGCTCCGTGAGTTCGAAATCAATCTGGGTTGCCGGATGGCCTTCCGGTGACAGACGCACCGTCGCTTCCGCAATGAGTTCAGTGACAAGGAAAGCGAGCGTGAGGGCAGCGTCTGGAACACCATAGATGGGTTCCGGGCACCGCATCGACAGAACCGGACGCCCCCACTCGGTGGACAGGTGACGCTCGGTCGAAAGGCAGAGATCCTTCAGCAGCACACCGAGGTCGACGGCGCGAAAGTCGTTGGCCTGGTAAAGCGCGGCGTGAACGGTGCCGAGCGCGTTGAGCCGCCTTTGGACATCGAGGAAGATCGCCGCCTGGTCTGGTGTCTTGGCGCGGCGGCTTTGCAGGTTGAGAAGGCTGTTCATCACCTGAAGATTGTTGCGCACACGGTGATTTACCTCGCGTACCAGTGCCTTCTGGTGGTCGAGCGCCGCGCGAAGCGCTTCGTCGCGAACCTGGATATTGTCGGCCATGGTGTTGAATTTCGTCGCGACCGCTTGAACTTCCTCCGTCGCTTGCGGGTCATACTCCACGCGCGCACCGTCATCGCCCGCGATATAGCGGCGGATCGCGAACCGTACCTTGTTGAGGGGCTCGATGACGATTTGCCCGGTGGCCCGCCCGGCAAATGCACTGGCGGCAATCAAGACAAGCAGGGGGAAGGCGATGGCGAAATAGAGAACCGCGCGCACCGCCACGGAAAGCTCCTCCGGGTTCTGAGCATAGAGACCGAAGACATTGCCAGGGAGCGCGGCGACCACATAGTTGCGAGCGAGGCCGTCCCGGCCTTGCTGAGAGAAAGTGCCGGACATGATTTCCGGTCCGGCCGCGGCGGCGAAGGATGCGGGCAGCCATCCGTCGACCTGCCTGCCTCTGGTGCGCTGAGCGAGAACGTTCCACTTCGCATCGAGCAGTGCGAGCGCGGCCGCATCCGGGAGTTCCACTTCCTGCATGGTGAGTGTGAGAGATGAGAAGGGCACCGTTGCAGCGAGAATGCCCGTCGTCTGCCGGTCGGGACCGTAGATCGGGAGGGTGGCGACAAGCCTCGCGTTCGCGGAACCTTGTCCTTCTGAGCCGGCATCGTCGCTTCTCTGCATCCATATGGAAAACTGTTGCGACTGAACGGCGTTGCCCACCCATTCTGGGAGGGGCACCTCTTCATCGCCTGTGGCCATCGCCGGCGCCCTACACAAGGTCTTTCCATCGACCCCAACCAGATGGAGAGAGGAGACATCCTTGTTTTGCAGGATGATGCGGCGGAACGCATCGCTGCAGACTTCGCCGCCGGCATGGTCGCCGAGTGGCAGGGCGGAAATCGTTTCGAGCAGAATACGCAGCTCCTGAAGCGCGGTGCTCTGGTGGGCAATGGCGGCCTCTCCCCGCGCGATGAGCGCTCGCTCGCGAAGCTCCCGGTTGTGAACTGTGTTGACGTATTGCGCGACCCCGGCCGCGAGGCAAAGAGGGAGCAGCGCCGCGGCAACCCGCAACGCGATGCGCGATCGCAATCCCGGCGGGAGATCCTGCGATATGCCGATCCGGCCTAGCCAGCTTCTTCGAGGTTTGGATTCCGCTACCAACCATCAGCCCCTGATCTGGCCTCGCCTATCCCGACAGGTTTTCCCTTTGCCTAAGGCCGGCCCCGCCGCGGTCTAATCGTCGCCATTGTCTCCCTCGGCGTCGGACAGACGGCTCAGAAGTGCGGAAAATTCGTCGGGAACGGGCTCGTTCAGAACTTTTTGATAGGCGCGGCGCAACCCCGTTCCCAGCGCTTCGCGCCGAACGTTCTGTTCAAGCTTGTCCCGCGTGTTCGCAGATTTGCCATCTTTTTCTAGCTGACTCTGCATATCCTTGTCGTTCGCCACTTTTTCACCGCGCCATTGGCGTCGACTTCAACAAGTTCGCGATGCGCAATGCTGAAGGCGAGGAAAATATTTCAATAAGGGATGAAACTCTTTTGTTTTCCGAGGGTTCCCT
>JACIYQ010000319.1 GCA_014359855.1 Parvibaculum sp. | reverse complement strand
GTCCAGCATGTCCTGCATCAGCCGGTGGCCGATGCCCGTGCCGATGTAGCGCGGTGCAACGAAGAACTCCTCCACATCGGCCGCGCCGTCATGGTAGCTCGCGGCGGAAAAGCCTGCGATCTCTCGGCCCGCCTGCGCCACGCGCATGCGGAAGCGCGCGATCTTTTCCGGTGTTACCCGGAGTTCCTCGCAACAGTTCTTCATGAACTCTTCGTCATAGCCCCAATGGGCCTTCGACGCCTGCGCGAGCTCGGACAATGTCTCGCACTCGTCGGGCAGGACGGGGCGTATGAGCAGCGGCTGATGTTTCCGTGCGGTCATGGCGGCGCCTCCAGACGAGGAGCGTAGCAACAAGCCGCCGGGCCTTAAAGACGATTGAGTCGTAAAAACTCAGACGGGATCACGCAGGCTCGACGGTCCCGATATGGGATTCCGAAAGCAGCGAGGCAATGACGGCGAGACCGTGTGCGAGTTCATCGCGCGTTTGCGGCTGGCCGATCGCGAGGCGTACATGGCGCGAGGCGCGGTCTGTCCGTCCGACCATGAAATCCTCGCCCGCTGCGATGGCAACGCCGCGCGCGCGTGCCGCTTCGACGAAGCCATGCGCGCGCCATGCGTCGGGCAGTTCAAGCCACACATAGAGCGCGGCGGGACGCGCCGTCAGCCGATGCGGGCCGAGCGCCTTTGCCGTCATGTCGTGACGTGCGGCCATTTCGGTGCGGATGCGCGCGCAAAGTGCCGCCGCATCGCCGGTTTCGATCAGGCGGCTGCCAAGTTCCGCCATGAGCGGCGGCACCGTCTGGCCGAAACCGTTCTGGATCGCGCGGGCCCGTTCCAGCAATCGTGGCGGAGGTTTCAGGAAGCCGATGCGCAATCCGCAGCCGACGGTTTTCGCGAGGCTCGTCGCATACCAGGTGCGCTCGGGTGCGAATTGCGCGATGGGAAGAGGACGCTCTCCGGCAAGCGCGCCATATATGTCGTCCTCGATGATCGACATGTCGTGCCTTGCCGCGAGTTCCGCGATCTGCCTGCGCCGTGTCTCGCTCATGGTGTCGCCTGTCGGATTCTGCAGCGTCGGCACGATGAAGAGGGCGGCGGGATGCTGTTCGCGGATGGCGCGCTCGAGCGCGTCCGGCACCATGCCTTCCGCATCGATGTCGACGGGGGCGACGCGGCGGCCCATGAGGCCCGCCTGTTGCACCATGGCGTGATAGGTCATCTCTTCGGTGAGGATGAGGTCGCCGGGCCCGGTCGCCGCGAGAATGGATGTGAGGATCGCCTGTTGCGTGCCCGAACAGACGAGCACGTCGCCAGGCTGCGGGATGAAATCTCCGTAGGACAGCCATTGCGCCGCAGCGCGACGATGCCGTTCCTCGCCGCCTGGTGCCAGATAGGTATTGAAGGGGGAGGGGCCCCCGCGTTCCGGCAGATCGGCGAGCAGGGCGGTCATGGCGGCGCCCACGATTTCGGTCTGTCCGGCGGGTGGCGCAAGCGCCGCTTTCATCGCGGCCACCGTTGCCTCCGGCATGGTGAGGAAGGCGGCGGAGCCGACGCCCGTTCCGCCATGCGCGTGCGGCCCTCGTCCGAGCACATAGGTGCCCCGGCCGACTTCGCCCGCCACTTCGCCCCGGCTCGCCGCGAGCGCATAGGCGCGCGAAACGGTGCCGACGGTTACGCCGAGTTCACAGGCAAGATCGCGAAGCGGCGGCAGTCTCGTGCCGGGCGGCACCGCCCCGGACCGGATGGTATCGCGCAACCGGTCGGCGATGGCGCGGTAGCGCGGGCCTGGCCGGCCGGCAATGTCTTCGCGGTCGAAGATTGAAATTGTCATGGTAACAATAAACTCATTGAATCCATTTTTGGAGTCAATCATGTTCTAAGTACGGTGACAATCACGGATTTTGCACAATCTCTGAACCAAATCTGATTACATTGTACTAATACAATTTGACGACGAGAAGGGACGAAGGACGATGAAAGCGGTTCTCTATCAGGTCGATGCCTTTGCCGATCTTGTCTTCGAGGGCAATCCGGCGGCCATTGTTCCGCTGTCCGCATGGCCGTCCGATGACGTCATGCAGGCGGTCGCGGCGGAGAACAATCTCGCCGAGACCGCTTTCTTCGCGCCGGAAGGAGAGGGCTACCGGCTGCGCTGGTTCACGCCGGCCGTTGAGGTCGATCTCTGCGGCCATGCAACGCTCGCTTCCGCGCACGTCCTTTTCGCGCATCTGGAATATGCGAAGCCTGAAATCCACTTCGAGACGCGAAGCGGCACGCTCGTCGTGACGCGTGAGGGCGACCGGCTCTCCATGAATTTCCCCGCCGCCAGGCCGAAGCCTTATCCCGCTCCCGAAGCGATCGCGGAGGCACTTGGCGGCAAGGCGCGCGTCTGGCTCAAGACGTCGAACCTCATGGCCGTTTTCGACACGGCGGAGGAGGTTGTCGACCTCACGCCCGACTTTCCCGCGCTCGGCCGTCTGCTCACGCCGCTCAATGCAGGGCTCATCGCCACGGCGCCGGGAAGCGGCGGTATCGATTTCGTGTCGCGTTTCTTCGCGCCCTCTCACGGCATCGACGAAGACCCGGTCACGGGGTCGGCGCATTGCACCAGCGTGCCCTACTGGGCGAGGAAGCTCGGCAAGGCCGATCTCGTCGCGCGGCAGGTTTCGAAGCGCGGCGGCACGCTCTGGTGCACCGATGCGGGCGAGCGCGTGATCCTGCGCGGGCGCTGCGCCGACTACATGAAGGCCGAAATTTCCTTCTGATCTTTTTCCATGGCGGTGTCGCGATGCACGACCAGGCCCTCGCACCCGGCGCGCGCGTCGTCATTGCCGCTGGCGCGGCGCTCATTCTTTGAACGTCTCTCGCCATTCGCTCACCGCAATCCCGGCAAGGATGAGGGAGAGTCCCGTCAGTATGCGGAAATTGAATTCCTCGCCGAAGACGAAGAAGCCCGCGAGTGACGCAAAGACGGGCACGAGATAGTTGGTGAGCGAAACGAAGGCCGGTCCCGCGCGATCGACGAGGCGGAAGAAAACGAGGGCGGCGAGCCCGGTCGAAAAAATGCCGAGCCCCGCCACACCGAGGAGCGAGGCCGCACTTGCCGAGGCGAGCGCCGCGGGCGGTGTGACGGCGCCCGCGATCGCGGTGCCCGCCACCGCGCCGGCCACCATCACGCCGGATGATTTCACCAGCAGCGGCATCTCCGGGGCAAGCCGCGCCATCACGTTGTTGCAGGCGAAGAAGAAGGCGCCGGCCAGCACGGCGAGTTGCCCGAGCAGCCTGTCGCCGCCCGATGCCATATCGGCAAGCGCAGACGGTCCGAGCACGATCACGAGGCCCGCGAAGCCGGTTGCAAATCCCGTCAGGCGCAGGCGCGTGATGCGTTCCTCGGCCAGCAGGAAATGGGCGATGACCAGCGTTGCAAGCGGCGTGAAGCCGATCAGGATGCCTGCGAGTGCGGAGGGCACGTGCTGCTGGCCCCAGCTGATGACGAAGAAGGGCGCAATGTTGCCGACAAGGGCGAGGCCCACGAGCCAGCGCCAATGGCCGCCTTCACGGGGCAGCATCTTGCCGGCGCTGAGGGCGAGCGGCAGCAACAGCGCCGCGCCCATGATCAGCCGTCCGGCCATGGTCCATTCGGGGGCCACGCTTTCGACGGCGATCCTCGCAAAGGCGAAAGCCGATCCCCAGAGCGCGACCAGCAGGCCGAGCATCAGCCAGTTCGAGCTTCTGTGCGGCAAGGGCGATTCCCCGGTTCGGCGCAAACGCGCCCGCTTTTCGATACAGGCGTCTTACCATACTCAATGCCGCAGGGTTCCGCGGGTTCCCGGGCTGCGCCGTTCCGTCGCCCCCATGCCTCCTTGCCGTCATTTGACTTGATCCCGGCTGAGGCCTATATGCGGCGGCGGGACACCCCTCCCCACCGAGGGGCAGCTATCTGAAAGGGTAGGTTGCAAATGACCGCCACTGAGCGTCCGGCTGTGCGTCCGGCCAATCCGCACTTTTCTTCCGGCCCCTGCGCCAAACGGCCGGGCTGGACCGCCAAAAACCTCGAAAACGCCCTTGTCGGCCGCAGCCATCGCTCGAAGCCGGGCAAGGCGCGCCTCGTCGAGACCATCGAAAAGACCCGCAGCGTGCTCGGCATTCCCGCCGGCTACCGCATCGGCATCGTGCCCGCCTCCGACACCGGCGCCGTCGAAATGGCGCTCTGGTCGATGCTCGGCGCGCGCGGCGTCGACATGCTCGCCTGGGAAAGCTTCGGCGAAGGCTGGATCACGGATGTCGTGAAGCAGCTCAAGCTCAAGGACACGCGCGTCCTCAAGGCTCCCTACGGCGAACTCCCGAATCTCGCCGAGGTCAATTTCGCCAACGATGTCGTCTTCACCTGGAACGGCACCACGTCGGGCGTTCGCGTGCCGAATGGCGACTGGATCCCCGAGGACCGCGCCGGCCTCACCATCTGCGATGCGACGTCTGCCGCCTTTGCGCAGGACCTCGCATGGAGCAAGCTCGACGTCGTCACCTTCTCCTGGCAGAAGGCGCTTGGCGGCGAGGCTGCGCATGGCATGCTGATCCTTTCCCCGCGCGCCGTCGAACGGCTCGAGAGCTACACGCCGGCCTGGCCGCTGCCGAAGATCTTCCGCATGACGAAGGGCGGCAAGCTCATTGAAGGCATCTTCAAGGGCGAGACGATCAACACACCGTCCATGATCTGCGTCGAGGATTATCTCGATGCGCTCAACTGGGCGGAATCGATCGGCGGTCTTCGTTCGCTCATCGGCCGCGCCGATGCCAACACCGCCGTCATCGCCGAATGGGTCGAGCGTACGCCCTGGGCCGAATTCCTCGCAAAAGAGATCGACACGCGGTCCAACACCTCTGTCTGTCTGAGGATCGTCGATCCGCGCGTCACCGCATTGTCGGAGGACGATCAGGTCGCCTTCGCCAAGAAGATCGCCGATCTTCTCGACAAGGAAGGTGTGGCGAACGACATCGCGGGCTATCGCGACGCCCCCGCGGGCCTTCGCATCTGGGCGGGCGCGACGGTCGAGACGACCGACATGCGCGCGCTGATGCCCTGGCTCGACTGGGCCTTCGCGGAAGCCATCGCATCGCTCAAGGCGGCAGCGTAAGTCTCGTTATCCGATTCCATCCAATGGTCGTCATTGCCGGGCTTGACCCGGCAATCCAGAGCTCCGGCCTCAGCGCTTGCGGTTCTGGATGCCCGGGTCAAGTCCGGGATGACGAATAAAATAGACGGAGGCACACATGCCCAAGGTTCTGATTTCCGACAGTCTCTCCCCCGCCGCCGTGCAGATATTCAAGGATCGCGGCGTCGACGTGGATGTGAAAACCGGCCTCGATCGGGACGAGCTCATCAAGATCATTGGCGAGTATGACGGTCTGGCCATCCGCTCGGCGACGAAGGTCACGCCGCAGGTGCTCGCGGCGGCGAAGAAACTCAAAGTCGTCGGCCGCGCCGGCATCGGCGTCGACAATGTCGATCTCCCGGCCGCGACTGCCGCCGGCGTCATCGTCATGAATACGCCCTTCGGCAACTCCATCACCACCGCCGAACACGCCATCGCCATGATGCTGTCGCTGGCGCGCGACATTCCGCAGGCGAATGCTTCCACCCATGCGGGCAAGTGGGAGAAGTCGAAATTCATGGGTGTCGAAGTGACCGGCAAGGTGCTTGGCGTCATCGGCTGCGGCAATATCGGTTCCATCGTCGCCGATCGCGGCCTTGGCCTGCGCATGAAGGTCGTCGCCTTCGATCCGTTCCTCACGCCCGAGCGCGCGCAGGACCTTGGCGTCGAGAAAGTCGAGCTCGACGAACTCCTGAAGCGTGCCGACTTCATTACGCTGCACACGCCGCTCACCGACAAGACGCGCAACATCCTGAATGCCGAAAGCATCGCCAGGTGCAAGAAGGGCGTCCGCATCGTCAATTGCGCGCGCGGCGGCCTCATCGTGGAAGCCGACCTCAAGGCAGCGATCGAAGCCGGTCATGTCGCCGGCGCGGCGCTCGACGTCTTCGAGGAGGAGCCCGCCAAGGCAAACCCGCTTTTCGGCATGGAGCAGGTCATCTGCACGCCGCATCTGGGCGCATCCACCAACGAAGCGCAGGAGAACGTGGCTCTCCAGGTTGCCGAGCAGATGGCGGATTATCTCCTCACTGGCGCGATCACCAATTCGATCAACGTGCCATCCGTTTCCGCGGAAGAAGCGCCGAAGCTCACGCCGTTCCTCACGCTTGCCCAGCAGCTCGGCTCCTTCGCGGGCCAGCTCACGGAGACGGGCATTTCCGCCGTCACCATCGAATATGCGGGCGATGTCGCGGAGATGAACACCCGCGTGCTCACCAATGCCGCGCTCACCGGCCTTCTCAAGCCGCAGCTTGAGGACGTGAACATGGTCTCCGCGCCGGTGATCGCGAAGGAACGCGACATCAAGGTGTCCGAGGTGAAGACCGAGCAGGAAGGTGCCTACGAAACCTATATCCGTCTCACGGTGAAGACGGAGCGGCAGGAACGGTCCGTTGCAGGCACGGTCTTCTCCGGCGGCCTTCCGCGCATCATCCAGATCAAGAGAGTCAACATGGAAGCGACGCTCGGCCGCCACATGCTTTATGTGACGAACCAGGACAAGCCGGGCTTCATCGGCGCGCTTGGCTCGACGCTCGGCAAGGCGGGCATCAACATCGCCAACTTCAACCTCGGCCGTGAGGCGGCGGGCGGCGATGCGATCTGCCTCATCGAGGTCGATGGCGATGTCACGGCGGAAACGCTTGCTGAAATCCAGGCCCTGCCGCATGTCGTGCAGGTGAAGTCGCTCAGCTTCTGATCTTCCGCACAGGCCGATCCGGCAAAGGCGGCGCTCTCCGGGCGCCGCCTATTTCTTTTTCGCGGCCTCCTCCAGTTCCTCGATTCTCCGCCGGTAGGCGTCGGCGTCGCCGAAGGCGACGAAGTCGAGATAATGTTCATGCGCGCCGATGGCCTTCTTTGCGTGCTTGATCGGGCACCAATAGGCTTCCGTACGGCCCGCAATTTCGCGCGCATAGGCGATGAGCCCGTTCGCATAGGAGCAATAGGCGCAGTTCAGTTTCTCGAGCGCATTCAGATAGGCGAGGTGGCCGCGATCGAAGAGGAGGTAGTCGCTCCGCTTCACCTTCTCGATGCCATAGGCCGGAAAGCAAACCGCCTGATAGGCCGACACGCAGATATCGAGAAATACCAGCGGCAGGATCAGCGAATAGATGACGGGCGCCGTCAGAACCACCAGCGGCTTGGCGTTGAGGACGTAGCGTCCGAGCCGCGTCTGCATCTCGCGGTGACGGCGCAGAACTTCCTCCTCGAAGACGGCGCGCCCATGTTCCAGCCCATAGCGCAGGGCTGCTGCCTGCCGGGCGGCTTCCGCCTCCAGCTCCAGTTGCAGCGCCTGAATGCGGGCGCTCAGCTCCCTTATCGTGTCGCTCATTCATCGCCCCACGTTGTCCCGGCGGTCCGCTGAGTGCGGCTGCTCCTGCATGATCTGCTCAATCGGGCCCCCGTGCCAGCCTGGCGGGCGGGTGAGCTGGTAACCCTTCCTTAACCGTCATATTGGGAGACTGGCCTCGGGTTTGTTGAGTATTGCCGGGGGGCAAAATGGATATGGGGGCGAACGGGTTCCGTGACCCGCGGCTGGATTGGCTTTATGGCTACTGGCTGCAAAAGAGGGGCAACCGGCGCGCTGCGTCGCGTGGCGACCTCGCTCCGTCCGAGATAAAACCCGTCCTGCCGATCCTGAATCTCATCGACGTGCGGCGCGAGCCGCTAGGCTTCCGGCATCGTCTCGTCGGCACGGAAATCGTGGAGCGCCTGGGGCGCGATGCGACGGGCTGCTGGGTCGAATCGACGCTTTATGGCCCCGCCTGGCAGGACATCTTCGACGGGCTCCGTGC
>JACIYQ010000318.1 GCA_014359855.1 Parvibaculum sp. | reverse complement strand
GTCGTCATGGCCCGCTTTATGCGGGCCATCCACGTCTTTGCGGCACGGAATAGAAGAAAAGAAAGACCCCGGCTTTCGCCGGGGCAGGCGTGGATGACCCGCCAAAAAAGTTTGAAGGAGGGCCGGGTCATGACGGTTAAATTTGGATTCGAAAATTAAACCGGACAGCAGTGGAGCGAAACCGTGAGCGCGATGCCCGCCGCATTGGTGCCGACAGCCTTGAACATGAGCTGCCGGTCGCCAAGCGCCGTGCCGAGCGCAAAGGCGAGTATCTCGATATCAGGGGGCAACAGTCCTCCCGCCCCGAGCTTTATATGAGCGATAGCTATGCCGAGACGCAAAAATTCGGTGAGGCGGTTCGTGTGTCGGGCGGCGCAGGGATTCTCTACGACAGCCTGCGACGGCGCACAGGCGTCAATGTCGTCGCGCATCGGCCGCGCAACATTGCCGATATTGCGCAGACGGATCATTTTGAAATCACCGTGTCCTCTACCGGACGAAATATCGAAATCCGTAAATTGAAGGCCTGATCTGCATGGAGCTCGAAGAAGGCTTATCCCGTTGTCCCATCTGATCAAGATATTGAATCTGTTGAGTGTGACGATGCTGGCAGGCGGTATCGGCCAGCGCACCCGATAGTTGGCAGGATAATTTTTCTTGACAAAGTAAGGAAATTTCCTTACATATGCCCAAGATCAGATTTGGAGCCAAACCATGGGCGCGGTGCTTAAAGAAGAAAGCACAATTACCGCCAAAGGCCAGACGACCGTTCCCAAGAGCGTCCGGCAGGCTTTGGGCGTGGACTACGGCGGACGCATCGCCTTCTTTGTGGACGATCAGCGCCGGGTCTATGTCGAGAGGGTGGAGGAAGAGACAAACGATCCGGTCGTGGAGCGCTTCCTCGAATTTCTGGCGCAGGACATGAGCAAGCACCCCGGCACATCCGTTGCCGCGCTGCCCGCCAGCCTGCGCGATCGCGTGGCCGCGCTTGTCGGGGAAATGGACGTCGACCTCGATGCCGGGATTGATGGGGATGTCGCGCTCCAGCCATGATTACGATCAATGGCTGGACCATTCTGGCGCATCCCCTCTTTCTCGATCAGTTGGAAAAGCTGACCGGCTCTGTTGAGGCGTTGAAGGCAAAAAAGCCCGACGAATATCATGGGAACGCGAGCACGAAGCTCCTGGCGGCTTTGAACAAGCTGATGTTTCGGACCATCCCTTCCGATCCGGCTGCGACCGTCTACCGGCAAGGCTCGACGCTCGGCGAGGCACACAAGCACTGGTTCCGGGCGAAATTCGGCAATGGCCGCTTCCGCCTGTTCTTCCGCTATGATTCGACCGCGAAAATCATCATCTTCGCCTGGGTGAATGATGAAACGATTTTGCGCACCTATGGCGCGAAGACCGATGCCTGCAAGGTTTTCAAAGGGATGCTGGAGGACGGCAACCCGCCCGACGATTGGGCCGCGCTTCGTAAAGTCGCGTCCGATCAGGCAGCCGTTGACCGGTTTAAAAAAGCCTCGTCCCCGAATCCATAATAAACTCCGGGCCATTGTCCAGACGGATCGTCTTCGGGTAACCCGCCTGTCGTGCCGCAGGCGTGCGCTTTGGCTGCGTGCTCGCCGATGCTGGAGACAGCCCGATGGCGGACGATCAGCTGGCATCGCGGCACGAAGGCACGGTTGCCGGCGCACTTTGCCGCCATGCGGGTACGGGCCGCCGATGGTCCCACCCAAAGGATCCGCGATATGGGCGCTCAGCACCTGCCTAGCGAGGAAATCTGGGTGATCGGTGAGCATCGCTCGACCGGCGAGCGCAAATATTATCTCTCCAACCTTCCCGCCGACACCCCGCTCAAGAAACGCGCCGCAGCTATCAAGGCGCGCTGGGTCTGCGAACAAGCCCACCAGCAGCTGAAGGAAGAACTCGGCCTCGACCACTTCGAAGGGCGATCATGGACCGGACTCCACCGACACGCGCTGATGACGATGATCGCCTACGCCTTCCTGCAATCCCGACGCCTCGAGCAGGCCAGAGGGAAAAAAGAATCCCAGGCCCGCCGCCGCAGCCAACTCTGCCCACCGTGCGACAGGCAATCCTTGACTGCTTTGCGCAGCCGCCACCGATGCGCTGCCCCCATTGCGACTGGCTCCTCGTCGTCCATAATCTGCCAAAGTAGTGCCAAGACCCATAGTATTGCTAATGTTGTGAAACACCTCCTGCCGCCGACCACCCGGACGCCGATGTTTGGACTTGTCCCTATCCGGCGGCGCGAAAGAGCGCCAAGATATCCATGATGGCTCCCCGATCGCGGCTCCAGGACGGCAGGCCCTATCCGCTGGGGCCGACTTGCGACGGCAAGGGCATCAATTTCGCGCTGTTCTCGGCAAATGCGGAAAAGGTCGAGCTCTGCCTCTTCGACGACAAGGGCGAGCGCGAGGTCGAGCGGCTCGCCCTGCCCGAATACACCGATGAAGTGTGGCACGGGCGCCTTCCCGGCGCGCGGCCGGGGCTGCTCTATGGCTACCGCGTGCACGGTCCTTACGATCCGCTGAACGGCCATCGCTTCAATGCGAACAAGCTGCTCGTCGACCCCTATGCGAGAGAACTCAGCGGAACGCTCGAATGGAGCGATCTGAACTGCGGCTATACCGTCGGCGACGCGCGCGCGGACCTGTCTTTCGACACGCGCGACAATGCGAGCCTCATGCCGAAATGCCGCGTGACCGGCGCCGTTCCCGACCGGCACGCCGCGAGCCGGCGGCCGAACACGCCGTGGCACATGACGGCCATCTACGAGCTTCACGTGCGCGGCTATACAAAGCGCCATCCCGATGTGCCGACGCATCTGCGCGGCACGATCGCCGGACTCGCGCGTCCGGAAATTCTCCGCCATCTGCGCGACCTCGGCGCGACGGCCGTCGAACTCCTGCCCATCCATCCGGTCGCCGTCGATCGGCGCCTTGCCGCCCACGGGCTGCCGAACTATTGGGGATACAATTCCTTCAACTATTTCGCCGTCGAACCGCGCTACCTCGCCAGCGGCCATCTGGACGAGTTCCGACGCGCGGTCGATGCATTCCATGAGGCCGGCATCGAAGTCATTCTGGACGTCGTCTACAACCACACCGGTGAGGGCGGCGAGCTTGGACCGACGCTTTCCTTTCGCGGCATCGACAATGCCTCCTATTACTGCCTCGCCAACGACCGGCGCCGTTATCTCGATGTCACGGGCTGCCAGAATTCGTTGAATGTGAGCCATCCGCGTGTCCTCCAGATGGTCATGGACTCGCTGCGATACTGGGCGGGCGAGATGCATGTCGACGGCTTTCGTTTCGACCTCGCCGTGGCCCTGGCGCGCGAAAATCATCACTTCTCCGGCAACGCCACGTTTCTTGCAGCCGTCGCCCAGGATCCGATCCTCGCGAAGACGAAGCTGATCGCGGAACCCTGGGATCTCGGCGCCGACGGCTACAAGCTCGGCGGCTTTCCACCCGGCTGGGCGGAGTGGAACGACAGGTTTCGCGACAGTGTGCGGAAATTCTGGCGCGGCGATCGCCACATGATCGGCGATCTGGCTTTTCGCCTGACGGGATCGAGCGACATCTTCAGAACGCGGGGACGGAAACTGTGGTCGAGCGTCAACTTCATCACGGCGCACGACGGCTTCACGCTCGAAGATCTCGTCAGCCACCAGAAAAAACACAACGCCGCCAATCTCGAAAACGACGCCGATGGAACGGACAACAATCTGAGCTGGAATTGCGGCGTGGAAGGACCGACGCTGGATCCCGCGATCCTCGCTCTCAGGCAACGGCAGAAGCGGAACATGATGGCGACGTTGCTCCTTTCTCAGGGTGTGCCCATGCTGCTCGCCGGCGACGAGCTTGGGCACACGCAGAACGGCAACAACAATCCTTATTGTCAGGACAACGAGACGAGCTGGCTCGATTGGGAAAACCGCTCGCCCGCCGACGAAGAGTTCCTCAAGTTCATACGCGAATTGCTGCGCATCAGGACCGGACACCCGGCATTTCATCGGCAACATTTCTTTCACGGCGAACACATAAACGGCGACGGCACGAAAGACATTACCTGGCTCGCGCGGGAAGGCCGCGAGATGACCGCTCGTGACTGGCACGACATGCAGTGCCGATGTCTCGGCTTTCATCTGAATGGTAAATGGAAGGCGGGATCGGTCGCCGCGGAAGAAAAGCTGCCTGAGAAAGACTTCATCGTCCTTCTGAACGCGGATGAAGACGAAGTCTCGTTCAGGCTTCCGGAAGCGTCGCTCGGCCCGCGCTGGAGGCCGATCGTGGACACGGCACGACCGCATGGGCAAACGGAAGGACGCATGTTCGGCGCCGGCGATGCGGTCGCGCTTGCCGGCCGCTCCTTTCTGTTGCTGATGGAAGGTTGAACGAGGCGATATCGCCGGCGGGAGCGGAAAAGCCGATGAGCGACGACGAAGGCCTTCGCAGACTGGCGGCGCTCGCCGGGATCGAATCCCATTATTGGGATATCGAGGGTGCGCGCCACGACACATCGCCCGCAACCGCACGGCGACTTCTGTCCGCCCTCGGACTTCGGGCGGACAGCGCCGCCGAATTGACATCGAGCCTCGCGGAGATCGAGGAGAGGGAATGGCGGCGCCTCCTGCCACCGGTGTTCGTCTCGCGGACGGACCGGCCCCTCTCCGTTCCGGTCCGACTGCCCGGCGGCGAGCCGGCCGGCTCCATCGCCTGGCGGATCGTTCTCGAAGATGGACACGTTCTGACCGGAGAGAGCGCGCATCGCGACCTTGCGGTCGAGGCGAGGCGCAGCATCGGCGGTCGGGACATAGAATGTCTGTCGCTTCCGCTGCCGAACCTTCCGGCGGGCTACCACGAACTGCGGCTCGAAACAGCCTCGGGTGACGCGATCATGCCATTGATCGCCGCGCCGCCGCGATGCTATCTGCCGCCGGCGCTTGCGGAAGGGCGCCATTGCTGGGGCCTCGCGACGCAGCTTTACAGCATCAAATCGGTTCGCAATTGGGGGATCGGCGATTTTTCGGACCTTCGCGCGCTGGCGGAATGGAGCGCCGGTCTTGGCGCCGATGCGCTCGGCGTCAATCCGCTGCATGCGCTCTTTCCCTCGTCGCCCGAAAGCGCGAGCCCCTACTCGCCCAACAGCCGTCTGTTCCGCAACGCGCTCTATCTCGATGTCGCGGCAATCGCCGACGACGCCGAATGCGCGGAGGCGCGGCGGTTGACGCGATCCGCGATCTTCGCCGACGCGCTGGCCGCCGCGCGCGATGCGCCGCTCGTCGACTACACCGCCGTCAGCCGGCTCAAATACGAGGGGCTGGAAGTTCTATATGCGGCGTTCCGTGCCAAATGCATCGCCAGACCCGACGATACATACGGGGCGGCGTTCCAACGCTTTCAAACCGACGGCGGAGCGCAATTGCGTCGCTTCGCGGTCTTTCAGGCACTGAGCGAAACCTTCGGCGGCAACGACTGGACGCGGTGGCCGACGGCTTATCGCGATCCAGCCTCGGCGAGCGTCGCGGCGTTTTCAAACGATCGGGCCGAACGTGTCGGCTTTTTCCAATACCTCCAGTGGCAGGCCGATCTGCAATTCGCCGCCGCCGCATCGCGCGCGAAAGAGGCGGGCATGGCGATCGGACTTTATGGCGATGTCGCGGTCAGCATCGATCCCGCCGGCGCCGACCATTGGAGCCGGCAGAATATTTTCGCCGGCGAAGCACGCATCGGTGCGCCGCCGGATCCGTTCAGCGCCCAAGGTCAGGAATGGGGCGTCGTGCCCATGAACCCGCTGCGATTGCGCGACGACGCCTATACCGACTTCATTGCCTTGCTGCGGGCCAACATGCGCCGCGTGGGAGCGTTGCGCATCGACCACGTCATGGGGCTCCAGCATTCCTATTGGGTGCCGGCGGGCGCCCCGGCTTCCGAAGGCGCCTACGTCGCCTATCCCCTCGACGACCTGCTCGGCATTCTCGCGCTCGAGAGCCATCGCAACGAATGCCTCGTCGTCGGCGAGGCGCTCGGCACCGTGCCAGACGGATTTCGTCCCCGCATGGAGCGGGAGAACGTTCTCTCCTATCGCGTCCTCTATTTCGAGGCGGAACACGACCGCCAGAAACGGCCTGACGAATATCCGCGCATGGCGGCGACATGCGTCGCGACGCACGATCTCGCCACGCTGAAGGGATTCTGGCACGGCACCGATCTCGACGCGCGCCGGCGCCTCGGCCTCCACCAGTCCGCCGAAGCGGACTTGCGGGCGCGTGACGAGCGCGCGCATGACAAATGGCTCCTCCTCCGCGCCCTCGCCGAAGAAGGATTGCTGCCGCCAGGCCTCGACACGGACCGGCTCGGCGACATCGACATGACGCCGGCGCTTGCCCTGGCCGTGCATGCCTATCTCGCGCGCTCCTCGGCCTGTCTCTTCATGGTTCAACTGGACGATCTGATCGGCGAGGAGCATCAGATCAATCTGCCGGGCACCCAATCCGAATATCCCAACTGGCGCCGCCGCCTGTCGATGAGCCTGGAAGCGATGATCGCCGATCCGGCGCTGCGCGACATGGCGCGAACGATCTCGCGCGAGCGAGCGGGCGCCGCCGCTATTTCGTCAGGTTCAAATCCGGCTTGAAAACGAGCGTCGCCAGCGGCGGCAGGGTGACGACGAGCGATTGCGCGTGTCCGTGAGCGGGGACGGGCTCCGCGACGACACACCCGGCATTCCCGACATCGCCACCGCCGTAGTGGCGCGAATCCGTATTGACGAGTTCGCGATAGTCGCCCGCACGCGGCACACCGATCCGGTATCCGCGACGCACGACGGGCGTGAAATTGCAGACGATCGCCGCGAAGTCGGCCGGATCGGCGGCGCGGCGCAGATAAGAGATCACGCCCGCCTCCGCGTCGTTGCAATCGATCCAGGAAAAACCTTCCGATTCGCAATCGCGCTCGTGGAGGGCGGGCGTGTTGCGATAGATGTGGTTCAGATCGCGAACGAGCGCCTGAACGCCTACATGCATCGGGTCGCCGAGAAGGTGCCAGTCCAGACTCTCGTCGTGATTCCACTCGCGTTCCTGCGCGAACTCACCGCCCATGAACAGAAGCTTCTTGCCCGGCTGCGTGTACATGAAAGCGAGATAGCAGCGCAGATTGGCGAATTTCTGCCAACGATCTCCCGGCATCTTGCCGAGCAGGGAACCTTTGCCATGCACGACCTCGTCGTGGGAAAGCGGCAGGATGAAGTTTTCGGTGAACGCATAGAGCAGCCCGAATGTCAGCCTATCATGGTGATATTTCCGATGCACCGGATCCTTCGCCATGTAATCCAGCGTGTCGTGCATCCAGCCGAGATTCCATTTGTAGCCGAAGCCCAGGCCGCCGAGATAGGTCGGCCGGGAAACCATCGGCCAGGCGGTCGACTCCTCCGCAACCGTCATCGCGTCCGGAAAGTTTCCGTAGACCAGCTCGTTCAAGCGGCGCAGGAAATCGATCGCTTCCAGGTTCTCGACGCCGCCGTGGATGTTGGGAATCCACTCGCCTTCCTTGCGGCTGTAATTGCGATAGAGCATCGATGCGACGGCATCGACGCGCAATCCGTCGATGCCGTAGCGTGACAGCCAGAAGAGCGCATTGGCGAGCAGGTAGCCGCGCACTTCGTTGCGCCCGAAATTATAGATGAGGGTCTTCCAGTCGGGGTGATGGCCTTCCTTCGGATTGCGATGCTCGTAGAGATGCGTGCCGTCAAATTGCGTCAGGCCGTGAGGATCGTTCGGAAAATGGCCGGCCGCCCAGTCAAGGATCACGCCCACACCCTCGGCGTGACAACGCTCCACGAATTCCAGAAATTCGCCCGGCGTACCGTAGCGGCTCGTGGGCGCGAAGAGCCCCGTCGGCTGATAGCCCCACGATCCATCGAACGGATGCTCGCCGACGGGCATCAGCTCGATATGCGTGAACCCCATGTCCTTGACGTAAGGGACGAGCCTGTCGGCCAATTCGCGGTAGGTGAGCGGCCGGTCTCCTTCCTCCGGAACGCGACGCCACGATCCGAGATGAACCTCATAGATCGCCACCGGCGCGTGGCGGTCGGCGGCGGGACGGCGTTGGACGCTGGCGCGCGGCGCGGCGGCGACCACAGACGCCGTCCGCGGCGGGCGCTCGGCCTCGAAGGCATAGGGGTCCGCCTTGAGGAGAAGCGCATTCTCGCGCGTCTTGATCTCATATTTGTAACGCGCGCCCGCCGCCACGCCCGGCAGAAATATTTCCCAGATTCCTCCGCCGGGATGAAACCGCATCGCATGGCGCCGTCCGTCCCAGCCGTTGAAATCGCCGACGACGCTGACGCGGCGCGCATTCGGGGCCCAGACCGCGAAGCTCGTGCCCGCGATACCGTCGATTTCCATCGGATGCGCGCCCAATTTGTCGAAGCTGCGCAAGTGATTTCCTTCGGCAAGGAGGTAGAGGTCCATCTCGCCGAAAATGGAAGAAAAGGAATAAGGGTCGTCGATCAGTTGCGACGCCGCTCCCGTGTCCACCCGCAGCCGATAAGGAAAAGGTTTACGGATCCGCCCGACGGTGCCGGCAAAAACGCCCGCATCGTGAACGCGTGCAAGCTCCGCGCGTGCGACACCCGTGCGACGATCGACCACGGCGACAGCCGAGGCCTCCGGATGAAAGGTCCGCACGACGAGTTTGCCGCTGCTCGCGTCCCGGTGCATGCCCAGATACGAGAATGGATCGCACTCGTCGCCCGCCAGAAGGGCGGAAATACGCCCTGCCTGAAGCGAAGGCGAGGCCCGGGATGGTTGACCGGCGCGCCGCATTGGTCCTCCTGCACTCTTCGATCCGGAAGTTGTCGACGAGAGGCACAATTAAATCATAAGATTTCCGGCGAGCATGATTTAGATCAATCACGCCAAGGCCACCTTCATCTAGCATTACACTTCAGTTCGTCGTGCGCGAGGTGTCGAGATGCGGCTGCTTTTTGTCACGTCGGAAGCTTACCCGCTGGCCAAAACCGGCGGCCTTGCCGATGTTTCGCGAGCCCTTCCGATCGCACTCAAGCGCCGCGGCATCGACGCAAGGCTGCTGCTTCCTGGTTATCCGGGCGCCCTCGAACATATCGAAAATCCCCGCATTCTCGCCGAACTCGCACCGATGCTCGGAATTTCCGGCGCGACGCTTGTCTCCGGGCGGCTTCCGGCCACCAACGTGCCGGTCTTTCTCATCGATGCGCCTTCGCTGTTCCGGCGCGACGGCGGCATCTACCAATCCGGCAACGGCCAGGATTGGCCGGACAATGCGCTTCGCTTCGCCTTTCTGTCCCATGTCGGCGCAAAACTGGCGATGGGCCGGTTGGGCCTGACCTGGAGGCCAGACATCGTCCATGCCAACGACTGGCATGCGGGACTGCTTCCCCTGCTGCTCTCTCTGGAACCGGCACCAAGACCGAAAACGATCTTCACGGCCCACAACATGGCCTTTCAGGGCAATTTCCCGCCCGGCATATTGCCGACCGCCGGCGTTCCGGAGGACTGCTTCCGGTGTGGCCAGATCGAATTGTATGGGCAGGCCTCCTTCCTGAAAGCCGGGCTCTGCTACAGCGACCGCGTGACCACGGTCAGTCCGACCTATGCCAGGGAAATTCTGACGCCCGAATTCGGTTTCGGCCTGGACGGTCTCCTGCGCGAGCGCGGCGACGACTTCGTCGGAATTCTCAACGGGATCGACGATGCCTCGTGGGATCCGGCGGCCGACATTCATTTACCGCGGAGCTTCCGGCTCGGCGACATCTCGGGCAAGCGGGTGTGCAAGGCCGCTTTGCAGCGCGAACTGGGCCTGCCGGTCAGCCCCAAGGCACCGCTGATCGGTTTCGTCAGCCGCATCGCACATCAGAAAATGGCCGACGCCATTCTGGCGGTCTTGCCCTGGCTCGCCGAACGAGGCGCGCAATTCGTGCTGCTTGGCGAAGGCGATCGGGAACTGGAAGCGGAATTTGCGCAAGCGCAGGAAAGACATCCCGGCTGCGTTGCCGTCCGGATCGGCTACGACGAGGCACTGGCGCATCGGCTACAGGCGGGAAGCGATATTCTGCTCGCCCCCGCCCGCTTCGAGCCGTGCGGCCTGACACAGCTCTACGCCCTGCGTTACGGCACCTTGCCGATCGTTCGGCGAACGGGCGGACTGGCCGACACCGTCGTCGACGCGAATGCCCGCACGATCGCGGATCGTACCGCGACCGGGTTTGTCTTCGATGACGCGAGCCTCGAAGCGCTCACCGCGGCACTGGAACGAGCGCTTGCGCTCTACACCAAGCCGTTGACGTGGCGATGCTTGCAACTACAAGCAATGGTGCAGGATTTCAGCTGGGACATAAGTGCTGACCGATATATTTCACTCTATCGCGACGTCGCCGGGATCGCTCCAGCCGACGGCACGGTCGATCCGATCGCTACCGACGTACAGCGGCATGTGGCGATCTGAATATCCTTTCTGCAATCGTGCAGACGACGTGGTAAAATGACATTCCCCGGAGAGCGACCGCCGGGCCATTGGTTGAGACGAGCAGCAGGGAAGTGCCATGGCCTACGATGCGCATAGAGAAATTTCCGAAGACGCCATCAGATTGCGTAGCTACTTGATCTGGCAGCAAGAAGGTTGCCCGTGCGGAAACGAGCTGGAACATTGGCAGCGCGCCCGAGAAGAACTTGAGGTGGAACTGTGCGCTGGACCGCCTCTTCGCCGGCCCACGGCGTTCGTGATGCCACGCGTTCCGATCTCCATGCGGCCGAACAGGATCGTCTCCGACAGGATCGGTTCCGAACGACGCGCCGGCTAGCTAGAGCGGATCCCGATCGGGAAAATCTGCACGCCGCTTATCATCCGGACCGTTTTCCGAACCGGCAGAGGTCAATCCATATGCCTGGAAGACGGTCTAGCGCTGCCACGCAATAAGAGGCAGTTCGCCAGGCAAAACCACGTCCGGATGATGCGGCACGACGCGCACCGTGTAGTCTTCCATCGGACGGGACGCGGTGACGGCGCCCGCATAGATGTAGCCGTTGGTCGAGCCGGGAATGGCGTGCTCCTGATGGAGCAGGATCACCTCCGGCATGAAATCCGGCTTGGCATCCGCGAATAACTCGACACGCACCGACGCGGGCAAGACCTCGCCCATATAAATCGGCACGGCCACATGCCATGTCGTGCCGCTCTGGGTGAGAGTCGAATTTCCGATATGCAGCGTCGGCCACCGCTTGTGCAAGGACCGTGACCACTTGTTCATGGTCTTCGCGACCGCGCAATCGTTCTTCAGCCGTTCGCGCACTCCGCCCGCGAGCGGCAGATAGGCCTTCTCGATGTAGTCTTTCATCATGCGCGTGCTGCCGAAGGCCGGTGTCAATACGCACATGCTTTTGCGAATTCTCTGGAGCCACGCGCGGGGAAGGCCAGCATCGTCGCGATCGTAAAATTCCGGAACGACCCTGGACTCGAGGACTTCATAGAGGTCCGCCGCGTCCCGCGCGTCGACTTCGGCGATGCCGCCGCCGCGCCCGTCGCCGATCGCCCAGCCCAGTTCGGGGTCGTAAGCTTCGTCCCACCAGCCATCGAGGATCGAGCAATTGAGCCCGCCATTGACCAGCACTTTCATGCCGCTCGTGCCGCAAGCTTCCCAGGGCCGGCGCGGCGTGTTGATCCAGACGTCCACGCCCTGCACCAGATGCTGCGCCATGTCGAGGTCATAGTCTTCGAGGAAGACGACACGCCGCCTGAAACGCGGCTGGCGGGCGACATCGATCCACTCGCGGATCATGCCCTTGCCCGCGAAATCCGCGGGGTGTGCTTTTCCCGCGACGATGATCTGAACCGGCCGCCGCTCATCGAGGAGCAGCCGCTCGAGACGGGCGAGATCGCGCAGCAACAGGTTGGTCCGCTTGTACTCCGTGAAACGCCGCGCGAAACCCAGCGTCAGAACATTCGCGTCGAGCACCGTGTCGGCGATCCGGACGACCTCCCTGTCGAACCCGCGTTCTCTCAACTGCGTGACCAGGTGCCTGCGCGCGACGCCGACGACACGTTCGCGGCTTTTGCCGCGCATGCTCCATAACTCCTCGTCGGAGACCTGGGCGATATGCTCGCTGACCTCGGTCGGTAACGAGCGCCACCGCTCCTTGCCGCATGAGTCCGTCCAGATGCGATCCGCCTCGGCCGAGTCCCAGGTCGGAACATGCACGCCATTGGTGACGTGTCCGACCGGCACTTCGCAGGAGGGCCAGCGCGGGAACAGAGGCTGAAATATCCGGCGGCTGAACTCGCCATGCAGCCGGCTGACACCGACACACCTGGCCGAACCGCGCAGCGCCAGATAGGCCATGTTGAACGGCTCGTCCCCGTCGCGCGCATTCACCCGGCCGAGCGCCAGCACGTCTTCGAGTTCGACGCCGCGCCCGGCAAGCACCCCCTCGACATAGGGCAGATATTTCCGCAACAGATCGGCGTGAAACTGATCGAAGCCGGCGGCGACAGGCGTGTGCGTGGTGAAGACATTGCCCGCTCTCGTTGCCCACAGCGCCTCCCAGAAATCCAGATTCGCCTTCACCGCCAACTGGCGGGCGCGCTCGATGATGGCGAACGCCCCGTGACCTTCGTTGACATGGCAGATTTCGATATCCGGATGCAGGGCCTCGACCACGCGCCATCCCCCCGCGCCGAGCACGATCTCCTGCATCAGGCGGTTCTCGGTTCCGCCGCCGTAGAGTTTCGCCGTGATGCCGCGATCGGGAGGGTTGTTGAGGGGATCGTTGCTGTCGAGCAGGTAGAGCTTCACGCGGCCGACCGTCGCTTTCCAGACACGAAGCTGGACGACGCGGCCCGGCAGTTCCAGCGCGATGCGCAACCAGCCGCCTTCGGCGAGGATGACCGGTTCGATCGGCATCGCTGCCGGTTCGTTGTAGGGATAGAATTCCTGCTGCGTTCCCTGCGCGTCCAGGATCTGGCGAAAATAACCTTCCTGATAGAGGAGCCCGATGCCGACGATCGGAACGTCGAGATCGCTGGCCGCTTTCAGAAAGTCGCCCGCCAGAACGCCCAGACCGCCGGCATAAAGCGGCAAGGCGGCACCCAGACCGAATTCCATGCTGAAATAGGCAACACCGCCAAGTTGCACCGCGCCTTCGGTGCCGCGAAACCAGCCGGGCGTTTGCAGGTATCGCTCGCGCGCGACGCAGAAGGCGTTCAGCTTCTCAAGAAACTTCTTGTCGCAAGCGAGCGATTCGAGACGCTCCGCGGATGCGCTCTGCAAAACGACCCAGGGATTATGCGTGCGCTCCCACAGCGCCTCATCGACGAGAGACCAGAGCGCATCGCCTTCGTGGCTCCATGTCCACCGCAAATCGAGAGCGAGCGATTGCAGGACGGAAATCTCGTCGGGCAATTTAGGCAACAGAAGCGCGACCATGGCATCTCTCCATGCGCTCGAACCTCGGCGCAAAGCCAACGTTATCGGTCAGGGGCGAAAATTCCTTGATGCGCATCAATCGGCCGCGATTTCGCGCCCTCGATCAATTTCATTCTAGCGCATTTTTCCGGCGAATTGGGCCGGTTCGTTGCCCACGTTGAGCAAAATCAACGCGCGATCGGCGCCACGGATATTCGATGAACGCCGCTCCCGCGCCACCCGTGCGCAAGATGGAGGTCTGCCGGCCGGGCGACCCCATGCCGACCGAGATACACGAGGCATGAGTTGGCCAAGCCTGCAAAATGATGGGCTACGGTCGCGACAGCATCTACCGCTTCAAGGAGCACTACGACTCCGGCGGCGAATTGGCGCTCCAGGAGAGGTCCTGACGCGACGCAAGCCGATCCTGAAGAACCGCATGCCGCCCGAGGTCGAAGCGATCATCGTTCGAATTTTGGCCGCACCCGCCGGCTTATTGTTCGACAGGCTGAAGAACTGCCGACGTGTCGCCACACGCTATGATAAAATTAAAGAATTGTGCGATGCGATTTCAGAGGGCTATAGCGTAAACGTAGTGCTCATCGCTATCGGTCGTGGCCCGGTCTTGTGTCGGGACTCGCCACCGGTTCAAGAGGTCAAGCGTCAGCTGCGCCGCATGGCCCTCGTTGAGGTGGTAGGTGTGCAGATCGAAACCGAGGGCGCGCAGCAGCCGGATGTCTCCGAGGCCGAGCACGATCTCCTGCTTCAGTCGATACGCTTCGTCGCCACCATAGAGGTAATGGGTGAGCTCGCGGTCGGCAGCGCGATGAACGATTGCGACGAATGCCCCGTCTTCCTCGTGCTGGACCTCGAGACCGTCGGGCCCGGCGATGTCGAAGCCGTGGCTGCCGGCATAGACCAGTTTGTCGAGGCTGACGAGCTGCTCGACGCCGGCGCGGTCACGCCCCGAGATGATGGCCACGGCGCGGAAGACCGCGTGCGGACGGACGCGGACGTACAGATCGGCGATATCCGCGACCACAATGTCCGCTCCGTTCGCCTTGAGCTCAGCCGCCTTGAGGAACAGGTCGGGCGCGGGCTTGCCGTCGAGACCAAGGCGAGCGATGTCGTTGCCGTCGATCACAACATCGAACAGGTCCTCGAGGCCGGCGGTCTCGAGCACCGCGCGCGCATTGCGGCTCGACGACACCAAGGCCATGCCAATGCGCCGGTTGCGCAGCCGCCCGATGAGCGCGACGGCACTGTCGAAGGTCTCGACCCCATCCTGTTGCAGGCTCTCGTGGAAGTACTGGTTCTTCCGATTGCCGAGCCCACAGACCGTCTCGCGGTCGGGCGGGTCGGACACGGCTCGCCTCTCGGGATGGTTATGCTGCGAGACTGCAGGAAGCTTTCGACGCCGTCGTACTGCGGCTTGCCGTCGACATAACGCCGGTAGTCACGCTCGATATCGAGCGGGCGGAATGGCTCTCCTGTCTTCGCAGCACGCTGGCGGAGGTACTCGTCGAAGAGATGCTTCCAGCTTGCTGGCGTGCACCCGGGCGGTCCGCGTGACCACCCCATCGAGGTCGAAGATGGCGGCGGCGAAGTCCTGTGCGCGCAGGGCCGGCATCGGCGCAGGGCACGCACTCCAGCCCCGCCGCACGACCGGATGGCGCCTTTGCAGGCGGTCGGCCCTGCTGGGCAGCAGCAATCATTGCGGAGCGTCGTGGTGAAGGTTGGGCGGGCTTCTTCAAGACGGTGGCTCCTGCGTCGAGGCAGCCTGCGCGTCGCGCCGTGCCGCTTCGGCCTCCGCGGCGTGGCGCTTAACGGCGATGAAGCTGTCGGGACTCACCGACATCGAGTCGATGCCGCAGTCGACAAGGAAACCGGCGAACTCGGGATGGTCGCTGGGCGCCTGGCCGCACAAGCCGACCTTGGCGCCGGAACGGTGCGCGGCCTCGATCACTGTGCGAATCATCCACTTGACCGCGTCATCCTGCTCGTCGAAGAGCTCGGCAAGCTCGTCGGAGTCGCGGTCGACGCCGAGCGTGAGCTGGGTCAGGTCATTGGAGCCGATGGAGAAGCCGTCGAACCGCTCGGCGAACGCCTTTGCGAGCACCACGTTGGATGGGATCTCGCACATGACGTAGACCTCGAGCCCGTTCTCCCCGCGCCGGAGCCCGTTCTCCGCCATGACCTCGAGCACCCGGTCGGCCTCCTTTGTCGAGCGGCAGAAGGGGATCATCACCACGACGTTCCCGAAGCCCATCTCCTCGCGCAGGCGTCGAATCGCTCGACACTCCAGCGCGAAGCCGTCGCGGTAGCGTGGCGAGTAGTAGCGCGAGGCACCGCGGAACCCGAGCATCGGGTTCTCCTCCTTGGGCTCGAACTCGGCGCCGCCGACGAGGTTGGCGTATTCGTTGGTCTTGAAGTCGCTCATGCGCACGATCACCGGGTTGGGGTGGTTCGCGGCCGCAATGCGGGCGAGACCGCGGGCCAGCCGGTCGACGAAGTACTCGGTCTTGTCGGCGTAGCCCCGCGTCAATTCGACAATCCGCCGTTTGGCGTCCTCGTCCCGCAGCGCATCGAAGCGGACGAGAGCCATGGGATGGATTTTGATGTGGTTGCTCACCACGAACTCCATCCGGGCGAGGCCGACGCCGTCGGCCGGCAGTCGCCACCATCGGAATGCGGCCGCCGGATTGGCCAGGTTCAGCATGACTGCGGTGCGGGTCTTGGGGATGTCGTCGAGCGACAGCTCCTCGACCTCGAATTCGCCGATGCCCTCGTAAACGAAGCCCTCATCGCCCTCGGCGCAGGAGACCGTCACCTCCTGGTCGTCATGGAGTATCTCGGTCGCGTTGCCGGTACCGACGATTGCCGGCAGTCCGAGCTCGCGGCTGACGATGGCCGCATGCGAGGTGCGCCCACCATGATCGGTGACGATCGCGGCGGCCCGCTTCATGATCGGCACCCAATCGGGGTCCGTCGTCTCGGTGATCAGGATGGCGCCGTCCTCGAACCGCTCTATCTCCTGGGCGCTGCGGATGAGGCAGACCTTGCCCGTGACGACGGCACCGCCGATGCTGAGACCGGCGACGAGTTTCCGGCCTTTGCTCTTGATTCTGTACGACTTGAGCGCACCCGCCTCCTTACGCGACTGGACCGTCTCAGGCCGGGCCTGGACGATGTAGAGCGCGCCCGTGCTGCCGTCCTTGGCCCACTCCATGTCCATCGGGATGCCGTAATGCGCTTCGATCGTGCATGCCCAGCGCGCGAGTTGGAGGATCTCCTGATCGTCCAGCACGAAGGACGCGCGTTCCGCCTTCGAGGTGGGCACGTTGCGCGTGGCACGCTCGCCCCCACTCGCATAGAGCATCTTCAGCGCCTTGCCGCCGAGCGCTTTCTCGATGATCGGCGTGAGGCGGGCGTCCCTGAGGAACGGCTTGAACACCTGGTATTCGTCCGGGTCGACGGTTCCCTGCACGACATTCTCCCCGAGCCCCCAGGCGGCATTGACAACGACGACTTTGTCAAAGCCGGTCTCGGTGTCGATCGAGAACATCACGCCGGCGCCACCGAGGTCGGAGCGCACCATCTTCTGGACGCCGACCGACAGCGCGACCTTGAGGTGGTCGAAGCCCTTGGCCGCGCGGTAGCTGATGGCCCGGTCGGTGAAGAGCGAGGCGTAGCAGCGTCGGCAGGCGTCGAGCAGGGCCGCTTCGCCGCGGATATTAAGGAAGGTTTCCTGCTGGCCCGCGAAGCTCGCATCCGGCAGGTCCTCGGCCGTCGCGCTGGAGCGCACCGCCACATCCGTGTCGGCGGCGCCGCTCCGCCTGGAGAGCTCCCGGTAGGCTTTCCGGATTGCCTCGGCGGTCTCTTCGGGCCAGTCGCCGCGCAGGAAGGTACGCCGGATGGCCTGGCCGGTCTCTTGGAGGGACGCCTTGCCGGCCTCGAGGTCGTCCAGAGCCCCTTCGATCACTTCTTCGAGCCGGTTCGCCTCGACGAAGCGCCAGTAGGCGTCGGCCGTGGTCGCGAACCCAGGCGGGACGCTGACACCTTCCGCACCGAGACGGC
Organism: Parvibaculum sp.; assembly: GCA_014359855.1. Lineage (GTDB taxonomy): Bacteria > Pseudomonadota > Alphaproteobacteria > Parvibaculales > Parvibaculaceae > Parvibaculum. The sequence continues at coordinate 566 of JACIYQ010000318.1, read as the reverse complement.
CCACCATCTCGCCGAGAGAGGCATTCTTGCCGCCGACGCGCGGCACGTCGCCGCGCCCGAGGTTCTCGAACCAGATCACGTGTGGGGCGTCGCCGGTCATGCGGTCCTCCCTTGCGGTGCGCAGACGTATGTGTGCGGTGCGTCTCCGGCTGTTGCCGCAGCCGTGGTCAATGCTCGACTTTGGCGGGGGACCCGATGCCGTCTGCCCGCACTGCCATGATCGGATCATTGCGAGGCAGAGACTATCGCGACGGCGCACTATTTCTTTGATCTCGGTCAACTTTGGGGATCGCCAATCCCGGCGTGGTGCTGCTAAACGCGCGCGCTCGCACGCAGGGATGTGGTGGGCCCGGCAGGACTCGAACCTGCGACCAAACCGTTATGAGCGGTCCGCTCTAACCAACTGAGCTACAGGCCCCCAGCATCGCGCGGGCGGCGAAAACGCCCGGCCCCCGCCATATAGCAGGAGATGAGGGCCTGTCACAGACCCTTGGCCACCCGCCCCGATTTCGCCCCAATCCCGCCGGAAGCTCGCGGCAATCCGTTCAGGCCGGGTTCAGGGCGCA
>JACIYQ010000317.1 GCA_014359855.1 Parvibaculum sp. | reverse complement strand
TCGCGACACCGGCAATGAGTGGGGCTTGGGCAGAATACAATGGGCATTCTCTCCCGTTTGCGGGGCAGGCGCAGCATCGCGCCGCCGCCCGCCGAGGATACGCCGGCGGCAACGCCCGAGGCGGTGCAGCGCGCGCTGCGCATCCGTGGCAATGCGGCGGGATCGCTCGGTGCCGCCGAACTCGGCCGCCAGATCGCCACCGCGCTGTCCACCATCGAAACCGCCGTCCTCGCGATCGATGCCATCGCCGACCGCCTGCGTGAAGCCGCCGACCTGGTGAAGAATGCCGGCCAGAGCGCCGATCACGGCCTCCGCGCGCTGTTCGCCGGGCGCTACGACGACCTGCGCGCCGAAATCGACGCCATTGCCGGCTCCGCCTCCCACAACCGGGTGAACCTGATTTCCGGCCGCCGCATCGGCGGCAGGACCGCGAGTTTCGACATCCCCCTTGACGGCGACGGCCGCTCCGGCATCGCCGTCCAGGTCGTCAATCTCACGACCGGCGAAGCGGGCCTCTCGCTTTCGCCGCCGCGCGACGCCTTCGCCGATGACGGCGAGATCGGCGCGATCGCCGCCGAAATCGCCGCCGCACGCGAAACCGCCGCCACCGTCAGCGAACTCTTCGCCGATCACGCCGCGCTCATCTCCGAGCGCCTCGACCGCCTGCGCGCGCTCGCCGGCAGCCATCGCATCGAAACGCACCTTCCGACCGGCGCCGACGAAGCGCCCGCCCCCGCCCCGCAAGGCGAATACGAACTCGGCATGGAGGCCGTGGAAGACAAGCTCCGCGCCCTCGCCGAGCGCCTCGACCGCGGCACGAATTCGCAGGACTGACCTCGCGCCCCGCTTCATGTTAGAAAATGGGCCCCTTTCGCAGGAGCGCGCCCATGAACACCTCCGCCACGCCAACCTCCATCGCCGCCGAAGGCCCGAACGCCGATCAGATCGACTACTGGAACGGCCTCGCGGGCGAACGCTGGGCGCGCTACCAGGACCGGCTCGACACGATGCTCGCGCCCTTCGCCGATGCGGCACTGCGCCTTGCCGCCATCGAGCCCGGCGCCCGCGTCATGGATATCGGCTGCGGCTGCGGCGCCACCACCTTCGAGGCCGCCGCGAAGGCGGGCCCCGCCGGCCGCGCCCTCGGCGTCGATATTTCCGGCCCCATGGTCGCCCGCGCGAAAGCCCGTGCCGCCGCCATGGGCAGCACGGCGGAATTCATGCTCGCCGACGCCGCCTCGCACGATTTCGGCGCCGCGAGCTTCGACCTTCTCATCTCCCGCTTCGGCATCATGTTCTTCGCCGATCCCGCCGCCGCCTTCGCGCATATGCGACAGGCGCTCGCCCCCTCGGGCCGCGTCGCCTTCGTCTGCTGGCGGCCCATGAAGGAGAACGGCTGGGTCTCCGTGCCGCTCTTCGCCGCCTTGCCGCATCTCCCGCCGCAGGAGCCGCCCGTCGCCGGCGCCCCCGGCCCCTTCGCGCTCGCCGGCCGCGACCGTTTCAGCGGCATTCTCAAGGACGCCGGCTACAAGGGCATCGAGATCGAACCCTTCGACGCCTCGCTCTCGCTTGGCCGCGGGGAAGACCCGCTCGCCGAAGCGCTCGAACAGACGCTCGACATCGGCCCCCTCGCGCGCGTGCTCGCGGATCAGCCGGACGACACGCGCGCCCGCGTGACGGAAGCGGTCCGCGAAGCCCTCGTGAAGCACGAAACGAACGGCGAGATCGCGCTTGGCGGCGCCGTCTGGCTCGTCTCGGCGCATGCATAGGATTGGGCCTCCGCTTAACCATCCCTCAATACTCTGCTCCCGGAGCATTACGGCTTCCGGGGGCGGTTTCCCGCGCGTTTCGTGGTTCCCATTTGTTAAGACCTCGCCATTAAGGTTGACGCACATCGGGAAAGGCGTGGGGAAATTCTCGCCATCCGGTGCGGTTGTGCAGGCGGCGGCGGGCCAGGCGCCCGCTTTCCGTTGAATGTCGTTGGGGGTTCCATGTCACGTTCGGTCTTCGAAGCGATGAGCATTCTCGTCGTGGACGACAGCGCCTATATGCGCCATCTCCTGATGACGCTGCTCCAGGCGCTCGGCGTCAAGGAGGTGCATCTCGCCATCGACGGCGACGAAGCGCTGGCGCTGCTCCATACCAGCGAACCCGATCTCATCATCACCGATGCCGCGATGATGCCCATGGACGGCTTCTCCTTCGCGCACCGCCTGCGCAGCATTCGCGGCCGCGCGCTCAGCATGATCCCGATCATCATGGTCTCCGGCCACACCGACATCTCCTCGGTGGAACGTGCCCGCGACATTGGCATCACCGAATTTCTGTCGAAACCCATTTGCGCGCGCAGTCTCTACGAACGCCTGATCCAGGTGATCGACCGGCCGCGCCAGTTCGTCGAGGCGCCGACCTATCGCGGACCGGACCGCCGCCGCCGCGACCGGCCCTTCGAGGGCCAGGACCGCCGCAACACGGTCGCGCTGATCTGAGGGAAATTGCCATGCATGAACGCAGGTCCCCTTCGAGACTCGCCGGCAAGGAAGCGGCCGAAACGCCTGCCGAGGTCCGCTTTGTCCGCGTGCCGTCGATCGCCGAACGCAAGCTCGGCTCCGATTATGTCGCGCCCATGCGTCTCGACCCCCGCATCCTCGAACAAATGCAGACGACGATCCGCGATCTCGAAACGCAATACGCCGATGCGCTGAAGTCGCAAGTGGCCATGCTCCAGGTTCTCGTGGAGCCCGCCTGCAAGGGCGATGCGGATGCGCGCCGCCGTCTCTATGCTCTTGCGCACGACATGCGTGGTCTGGCCGGCACCTTCGGCCACCCGGTCATCGGCCAGTTCGCCGACTCGCTCTGCCGCTATATCGAGCAGTCGCAAAGCGAAGACTGGGGCGACGGCACCGTCGTCACCTTCCATGTCGATGCCATTCGCGATGCGCTTGAAAACCCCCGCACCGATCCGACCGTCACCATGGAAACGCTGAACGCACTCGAGCGGTTGATCGGCGCAACGCGGCGGCAGAGAAGCGCGGGATGAGTGCAGAACCGCCCGGCCCCTCCACGGGCGCCGATGAGGATTTTTTCCGCAGACTGAAGGTTCTCGTCGTCGAAGACAGCGCCGAGATGCAGCGTCTTCTCGTCGCGCTTCTCGAAACGATGGGCGTCACGCGCATCGTCGTCGCGCGCGACGGCGAGAAGGGCCTTTCCGCCTTTGCGGCCGAGCGCCCGGACATCATCGTGACGGACGGCGCCATGATGCCCATGAACGGCTACGAGATGACGCGGGCGATCCGCGCCTGCGCCAGCGGCGACGGCGCCAATCCGGACGTGCCGATCCTCATGATCTCGGGCCATGCCGGCCGCGAGGAAGTCGCGCATGCGCGCGATCAGGGCGTGACAGACTATCTCGCAAAGCCGCTATCCGCCGAAATGCTCTACGAGGCGATCGTGGCAGCGGTCTCGAAGCCGATCCACTTCGTCGAGAAGCCCGGCTATCGCGGCCCCTCGCCAAAGCGCAGCCTCGCCGCACGGCGAAGCTGAGACGCCCCTCAGCACACCTCGTCCAGAAACTGCTCGAACAGCGGGTTGAACACCTCCGGTGCCTGCCAGAACGGCGCATGGCCGAGCCCGTCAAGCACATGCGCCTTGCCGTCCCAGAGATTGCGATAGGTGACTTTTTCGAGGAACGCGTTGTTCACGTAAGGCTCCGCCCCGCCCGTCACCACGGCGAGCGGCTGCGCCGCCGTTTCCGCGATCTTGCGTCCATCGAGGTCGCGTCCCTCGATCGCCGATTGCAGCATCAGCGGACGGAAGCGTCCATCCGCGCGCAGCGATGCGGAAAGCATCCACGGCTCCATCGCCACGCCCTCGCCGAGCCCGCCCTGCACCTGCGTGCGCGCGTCCTCCTCGGTGAACGTCTCCTGAAAGGTGAGCCCCATCTTGCCGGAAGGGAGAAAGGCCTCGGCCATGTCGGCGCCGCCGGCGGGCGGTGTGCCCGTGATCCACGCCGCGGTCGTGCCCTTCCAGCGCGCCATCATTTCGAGCGCCGCATGGCCGCCGAGCGACCAGCCCATGACGGCCGCCTTCTCCACGCCCAGCACATCGAGCAGCGCCATCGCGGCGGCGGCAAAGCCGTTGATCGAATAGCTTCTCTCGAGCACCGGCGCGTTGGAACTCTCGCCATGGCCCGGCAGGTCGAAACCGATGAAGCGGTAGCGCTCGGCCATCGGCGCGGCGAACTGCCGGCCGAACATTTCCTTGCAGGAGGAATTGCCGTGGATGAAGAGCACGGCCGGGCCCCTGGCCGCCGCTCTCCATATAGGCAAGCGTTCCGTATGCCGTATCGACCTTGCCCTTCTTCATCCTCTTCCCTTTCATACCCGCGGAATTCCGCCCTTTTTGTCTCAGCTTGCTGAGAAAAATGACGAAGGCGTCATTATTTTTTGCATCCATTAACCCCCGTGCATATATTGATATTCGAGGAACCGGGAGCCGGAGGCCAGTGCCTTTCTGCCTCCCATCGAGGCAGGAGGAGCCATGACCACCAGGATCACGACCAATATCACCGTCGACTCGGCCTATGAGGCCGTGGCGCCGGACGATTTCCCCGCAATGATGGAAGTGGACCGCTATGGCAAGCGCTCCACCGCTTTCGACAAGATCATCTCCGCGACCCATGACCATTTCTGGGACCCGCAGGACAAGAAGTATGTCGACTTCTCCGCTCCCTTCGACATGGAAAACGAGTACCTCGTCGATCCCGACGTTTTCGCCGACCTGAAAACCGCTGTTGC
>JACIYQ010000316.1 GCA_014359855.1 Parvibaculum sp. | reverse complement strand
CCCAATCAGCCCGCAAGCTTCGCCTTCACGGCGGAGAATGCCGAGTGGGCGCAGAAGCAGATCGCGAAATATCCGCAAGGCAAGCAGGCCTCGGCGATCATTCCGCTGCTCTGGCGTGCGCAGGAACAGCATGACGGCTGGCTTCCAGAACCCGCGATCCGCCATGTCGCCGGGATGTTGGGCATGGATTACATCCGCGCCCTCGAGGTCGCGACCTTCTACACCATGTTCAATCTCTCGCCGGTCGGTGAGCACTTCGTGCAGCTTTGCGGCACGACGCCTTGCTGGCTTCGCGGCGCGGATGAGCTGAAGGAAGTCTGCCGCAGGCACATCGGCCCCGAGGGCAAGGTGAGCGCCGACGGCAAGTTCTCCTGGATGGAAGTCGAGTGCCTCGGTGCCTGCGTCAATGCGCCGATGGTCCAGATCAATGCGGACTTCTTCGAGGATCTCGATGCGGCGTCTCTCGAGGGCGTTCTGAACAATCTGCGCGAGGGCAAGGCTGTGAAACCCGGTCCTCAGAACGAGCGTCATGCATCCGAACCGGCGGGCGGCCTCACCAGCCTCACCTCGGTCGGCGAGCCGCAGACGGGCGGGGGCAACTGATGCTAGAAGACAAGGACAGGATTTTCACCAATCTCTACGGGCTCCAGGACTGGCGCCTGGCCGCTGCACGCAAGCGCGGCGACTGGGACGGCACGGCCGCGATCATCGCCAAGGGGCGTGACTGGATTCTCGACGAGATGAAGAAGTCCGGCCTGCGCGGTCGTGGCGGCGCCGGCTTCCCGACCGGCCTCAAATGGTCCTTCATGCCCAAGGAATCCGATGGCCGCCCGCATTACCTCGTCGTCAATGCGGACGAGTCCGAGCCTGGCACCTGCAAGGATCGCGACATCCTGCGTCACGATCCGCAGAAGCTCATCGAAGGCTGCCTCATCGCTTCCTTCGCCATGGGTGCACACGCTTGCTACATCTATGTGCGCGGCGAATTCATCCGCGAGCGCGAGCAGCTCCAGGCCGCCGTTGACGAAGCCTATGAGGCGGGCCTCCTCGGCGCCAATGCCGCGGGTTCAGGCTGGGACTTCGATCTCTACGTTCATCACGGCGCCGGCGCCTATATCTGCGGCGAGGAAACGGCTCTTCTTGAAAGTCTCGAAGGCAAGAAGGGCATGCCGCGCCTGAAGCCGCCTTTCCCGGCAAACGTCGGCCTCTATGGCGCACCGACGACGGTGAACAACGTCGAGTCGATCGCGGTCGCGCCGACCATCCTGCGCCGTGGCGCGGACTGGTTCGCGGGGCTCGGCCGTCCGAACAACACCGGCACCAAGCTCTTCTGCATCTCGGGCCATGTGAACAAGCCCTGCAATGTCGAAGAGGAAATGGGCATCCCGCTCCGCGAGCTTCTCGAATGCCATGCAGGCGGTGTGCGCGGCGGCTGGGACAATCTCCTCGCCGTGATCCCGGGTGGGTCGTCCGTCCCGCTCCTGCCCAAGGCGATCTGCGACGACGTGCTGATGGATTTCGACTCGCTGAAGGCCGTGCAGTCCGGCCTCGGCACGGCGGCCGTCATCGTCATGGACAAGTCGGCCGACGTCATCAAGGCGATCGCGCGTCTCTCCGCCTTCTACAAGCATGAGAGCTGCGGCCAGTGCACGCCCTGCCGCGAAGGCACGGGCTGGATGTGGCGCGTCATGGAGCGTCTGGTTTCCGGCGAAGCGGAGGTCGAGGAGATCGACATGCTGCTCGACGTCACGAAGCGCGTCGAGGGTCACACGATCTGCGCGCTTGGCGACGCGGCGGCCTGGCCGGTTCAGGGCCTCATCCGCCATTTCCGGGGAACGATCGAAGAGCGCATCGCGTCGAAACGCGGCGGCGCGGCAAGGGCGGCGGAGTAGGTCATGCCGAAACTCATAGTCGATGGCATTGAAGTAGAGGTCGAAAACGGCGCCACGCTGTTGCAGGCCTGCGAGGAAGCGGGCGCCGAGATTCCGCGCTTCTGCTATCACGAGCGCCTGTCGATTGCGGGCAACTGCCGCATGTGCCTCGTCGAGGTCGAGAAGTCGCCGAAGCCCGTCGCCTCCTGCGCCATGCCTGCGGCCGACGGCATGGTCGTTCACACGAAGACGGAGCAGGTGAAGCGCGCCCGCGAAGGCGTGATGGAATTCCTCCTCATCAATCACCCGCTCGATTGCCCGATCTGCGATCAGGGCGGCGAATGCGATCTTCAGGACCAGTCCATGGCCTATGGCGTCGACGGGTCGCGCTTCCACGAGAACAAGCGCGCCGTCGAAGAAAAATACATGGGCCCCCTCGTGAAGACGGTGATGACGCGCTGCATCCATTGCACGCGCTGCATCCGCTTCTCGCAGGAAGTGGCGGGCGTCCCCGAACTCGGCGCCATCGGCCGCGGCGAGGACATGGAGATCACCACCTATCTCGAGCACGCGCT
>JACIYQ010000315.1 GCA_014359855.1 Parvibaculum sp. | reverse complement strand
CGCATATTTGCACCCGAGAAAGACGGAATCGACATCGACCGCCTGGACCTTCTTGAAGGTCTCGAAATCGGTGTCCTCGACCGTCGTGCCGCCGCCGATACCGGCATTGTTGAAAAGCACGTTGATGCCGCCCATCGCCTTGTTGGCCTCGGCGAGCGCGTCCTTCCAATGGTCTTCGCGCGTGACGTCGAGGCCGACCGCAAAGGCCGCGCCCGGATGCTCGGCATTGATCTCGACCGCAACTTCCGCCGCACCCTTCTCGTTGATATCGGCGAGCGTAACCTTTGCGCCCTCGCGCGCGAGCATGATGGCAGACGCCTTGCCGAGCCCCTGCGCCCCGCCGGTCACGAAAGCCATCTTGCCTTCGACGCGGCCCTTTCTTTCCTTTGCCATATTCTTCCTGTCCTTGATGTTTCGGAATGCGGGGACCCTACAGCGCCGCGCGGAGCGGCGAAAGCCACGAAAAGACTCTCCTATTTCATTGGGTTAGAGCATGGCCGTATTGGTCGGCACGCCGAGCAGCAAACGCCCCGTCATCGCCGATGATGAGTGCACCCCCTGAAATCCACGATGCATTGCGCGAGCCCGGGTCCCACTGCCATCGGCCGCTGACCCGTCGGCCTGCGCAATCCGCTCGACCACCTTCACAAGCTCGCCCGGGTGGCTCTCGAGCCCGCCATAGACTTCCGGAACGCAGAGCCGGTAGAGACCTGCTTCCGCGAAGCGCTTCGCCATGTCCTGCGGCAGGAAGCGGTTTGCCTCGATCTCCGCCGCGCGCTCCGCGATCTCCGGCGCAAAACGTTCGGCGGCCGCGAGGAGGTCCGCACTTGTCTTCTTTGCCATATTTCGCGCGGCATTTCCGCCTCGACAAAGCGACGCGTCGTCTCGCGCAGCATGCGCACATGTTCGGGCTCGTCGAAGTTGAGCGGCATGTCTTTCATATGGGCATCCACCTTTCAGCGCCCTGTAAAGGTGGGCTTACGCTTCTCGAGGAAGGAGCGCACCGCTTCCTTGTGGTCCTCCGTCGTGAAGGTGAGCATCTCATAGCCGATCGACGTATCCAGGATCGAATGAGCGAGCTGCTTCAGCCCGATATTGACCGAGACCTTGGAATACTTGATCGCCTGGGTCGCACCGCCTGCCAGCTTGTCGGCAAAGGCTTCGACGCGGACGTCGATCTCGGCATCGGGCACCACATGATTGATGAGACCGATGCGCTCGGCTTCCACGGCAGGCACAGGATCGCCCGTCATCAGATATTCCTTGGCACGCGCATATCCGACGAGTTGCGGCAAGATGATCGCGCCACCATCGCCCGCCACGATGCCGGCACGCACATGAGGATCGGCGAAGCGCGCGTTGTCGCTTGCGAAGATCACGTCGCACATGAGGGCGATTGTCGCCCCGAGCCCGACGGCAGGCCCGCGCACTTTCGCGATAATGGGTTTCTCGAGATCGAGGAGCAAGAAGACGATGCGCTTGGCCTCGGCCGCATCCGGCCCCTTCTCGCCAGCCTCGAAACCGCGCTTCATCCCGTTGAGGTCGCCACCCGCCGAGAAGGCATCGCCTTCGCCGGTAAGAACGGCGATGTCCGAGTCCGGATCGTCGGCGGTATCGAGAAAGATGCGGGAAAGCTCGCGGTGCATTTCGCCGTCCACGGCGTTCATCAGCACCGGATTGCTGAGCGCCAGCGTCAGCACGCGGCCTCTTCGGCTAGCCTTGATACGCGTATAGCGCGCGAAATCGATCTTCTCCGTCATGCTTCCTCTCTCGGCGCGGTTCTTGTGCGAGCTCTTGAATCGATTGTGGCCCGCGCATGGTCCAAAGAAAGACGTTCCGGAAGCAGCGCAAAAAAGAACCCCGGCACCAAGGCCGGGGTTCTCGATTGCCGGAAGTCGGGAGCCCGATCAGCTATCGCTGTCGGCCTGAGCCGTGATCTTTGCGCCGGCGGCTTCGCGTGCCTTTTCCATATCGTCAGGCATCACCTTCGCGCCAGGCTCGCCGAAGACAATGATCTGCCCGTCGGGACCGTCGGTCACCGCCGCGTAGCCGAGACGGTCGGAGCGGGTCACTTCCGTGAAGTTCTTGCCGCCATTGTCGCTATAGCCGACATAGCCCTGCAGGCCTACAAGGACGATCTTGCCGCTGCCGAGCTGCACGCCGCCGGCGATCGACTTGTCCGTACCGGTGTCGACCTTCTCCCAGGTCTGGCCCTTGTCATAGGAGCGGAACGCATTGCCGCGCATGCCGAACACCATGACCGAGCCATCCGACATGCCGAACCCGCCCCAGAAGGAACCTTCGTACTGCGTCTGTATCCGGTTAAAGGTACGGCCCTTGTCGGTCGAGTGATAGACCACGCCGAACTCGGCAGCGACGAAGAGATCGCCGTCCTTGTCGGAGAAAAGCTTGTTGAGATGGTAGTCGTCGAGCAGGCCGTCGCTCAGCGAGCGTTCTTCCCAAGTCTCCCCGCCATCACTCGTTTCGACGATGAAGGAGAAGGCGCCCATCGCAAAGCCGCGCTTCTCGTTTTCGAAATAGACCGTCATGAAGGCCATTTCGGATTCGCTGTCGTTGTAGACGAGCTCCCATGTCTCGCCGCTATCCGTCGTGCGAATGACCGTCGCATCGTGACCGACGGCAAAGCCGAGATCCTTGTTCACAAAGGTCACGCCGGTCAGTGTCGACTGCGTCGGGACAGTCCTGGCCTGATGGAAGGTGACGCCGCGATCGTCCGACAGCACGACGTGGCCGAACTCACCAACGGCGACCAGCCGGTCGCCCGCATAGGTCGCGTCAAGCAGCAGCGATTCAGCCGCAAGCTCGGACGGAACCGCATATTCGACATCGGACGAAGCGGCCTCCTCCTGGGCGGCAGCAGGCCGCGGGCCGAAACTGGTGAGCGCCAGCGCGATGGCGCAAGCGCCGGCAAGGGACATGAGCCTCAGACGCGGCGCCCCGCTCGATACGATCCGGGAAAAAAACGAAGACATTTTACCTGGGCTTCCTGCACTCGGGCGTTTCTGACCACCGCGACCGCACCGCTCCCGGTCTCCCCCGAGCCCCGATGCCGCAAGGCGGCGCGCTTCCTGTTTTCTTGGTTTGTTATAGCCGTTTTCCGTTCTTATAGCGCAAATTTCGCAATCCGTCCTGGACTCTCGCCCGATTCCGGCACCGCCCGTAAAACAAGGTTAAAAGGGGCGGCAGCTGGAGACGGCCGTTCGCATAGCAGAAGGCCGGACCCCGTTTCCGGGGCCCGGCCCTTGCCATTTCCAGTCCGTTTTAGCGGACGCCGAGCTGACGGATCGCGTTCGGCGTGTAACGGTTCTTGTCCAGCTCGTCGGCAAAGAAGTTCGCCGCCGGTTCTTCGTTCTGCAGGGCAAGCGCCAGATAGCGGCCGGCCTGCAGATCGTAGACGATTTCGCCAGCGGAACCGCAGAGCGGCACATTGTAGCGCTGGATCTGCTGCATTTCCTGCACGCGCCAGAGCTGGCCACGGCCGTCGTAAAGCTCCACCGCCGCCATCTGCCAGGCGTCCTCGTCATTGTGGTAGACGCGGCGCGAGTAGACGTGGCGCGTATCCGGGCGCAGCTTCGCCTCGAATTCCCAGACACGGCGCAGTTCGTAACGCACCTTGTCCTGGTTCAGGTGAAGCGGGCTCAGGAACTCCTTGTAGGGAGTGGACTCAGCCACATAGGCGTTGGCGGCGATCAGCCGCTTGTTCTTGCCGAGCACGGTCCAGTCGTAGCGGTCCGGCGCGCCATTGTAGCCGTCGAAGCTGTCCGAGGTGGACAGGCCGTCCGAGTTCGTGCCGGGATTGTCATACGCGATGTTCGGCGCCCGGCGCACGCGGCGGGTGCCCGGGCTGTACTGCCAAGCCTGGCGCGGCTGCGTCTGGGCATTCAGGGCTTCGTACACCAGGATCACGTTACCCGCGGCACGGGCCGGGGCAATGGTATTGGCGATGTAATAGAGCGAGATGTTGTCCAGATCTTCGGCGCGCGAGGCGGAAGGATCCGACCATGTGAAAATGGCTTCGTCCTGCACGATCTGCAGCGTGTAGTCGCCGCTGCGGGTGACCGGCGCCGCCGCGAACTGGCGAACCAGCTTGAACGAGCGGTAGCGCAGCGTGTGGTTCCAGATCATCTCGAGCGCGTTGTTCGCGATCGGGAACGGCGAGCCGAAAATGGCTTCGCTGACGCCCGCGCCGCCGCCGACGAGTTCGCCGACAGCCGCGTTGCGCTTGTTCGCTTGATAGAACTTGTCCGGGAAGGCGCAGGTACGGTGCGATTCGTAGACGTTCATCTTGTAGGTCGGATAGGCCTTCAGCAGGGCCTTGTAACCCGGTATCAGGACGTCGTCGTACTGATCCGCATTGCCGCCGGTGATCGTGTATTTGATCGGATCGCTGGCGAAGGGGTCGGCGAGCTTGTCGCCGGGCTTGTAGCTGACGCCGCTCGGCACGGTGGCAAGACCGCCGGTCCATGCGGGGATGTCGCCGTCGCCTGCCTTCTCCGACCCCATCGGGGTAAGGTCCTGGCCCAGACGATTCACCTGGGCTTCCGGAACCTTGGCGAGCGCGCCGGTTGCGAACACGGCTGTCGCAAGGGCGGACACCAACAAGGTAGTCCTTTTCATATACGTTCCCTCCACTGGATTTCTTATAAGGCTTTCGGCGCCAGCGTTTGCCCTTTGGCTTTGTAGACTGTTCACCGAGGCCGGTTTCCCCACCTTACTCCAACGGGATGATAGCAAATTGGCCGAAGCCCGCAAATCGCACGCTGCGGATTCTGTGTCCTTCGCGCTTCTATTCGCCCGATTTTCGGGCAGTTTCGCCTTTGTACGCATTAAATCTTTTTAATGAGCGCCCCGCGGACGGCGCGGCGGCGGAAGCGCGTACATTCCGTCTACGGATGATTGCTGCGCCGTCCGGCCGTTCTGCAGCGCAGTATGGCGGGGCATTGCGCTTGCGGGCAGCGCCTCCCCACACTCCTCTCCCCGGACTCTCCCTTGTAATCAAGGAGGCCGGCGGCCCGGAGACTGCCGAAAACAGCATCGCTCTTCACAAAACCCGGGCGGGCAGTTCCGAAGAAGCGAGTCCTTGCGAAGATAGACGCCGGCATGCCCCCAAAAGAAAAGACCCGGCGGTGCCGCCACCGCCGGGTTCCATTTCGCCTATGCGTTTCGAAATATCAGAAAGCGTAGGAGACCGTCATGGTAACGAAGTCCTTGTCGCTGGCAAAGTTCTTGTACTCGTTTCCAAAACTGTTCGTGTACTGGATATTGGCACGCCACTTACTCTGAAGATTGGCGGTAACGCCGACACTGACGGTCTTTTTTCCTTCGACGAAACCGGGGCCGACAGGACCGGCCGACACGCCATTCACATCATGTGCCCACTGAATGGAGGGCGTGAGCGTCCACGCCGTTCCGAAGGCATTGTTGTAGTCCGAGGTCGCCGCGAGACGGTAACCCCAGGAACTGGATGTTGCGTAGGCAAGTTTGCAATCCGGAACCAGGAGGCTGGCCGCAGCCGCCCCGCAAGCAGCATCGCCAAGGATCATCGCGGTGGCCAGATCGGGGTGCGCCATCGCTGCGCGTGGCGCGGCCAGCCGGTTCGTGCTGTCCGCAAGATCGGGAAGATACTGAAAGCCGGCATTCGCGATCAGGATCATCTGATCCGAACCGATCAGAGACGGAAGAGCCGCCGACGGGTTGAGCGTGCTGATCATTGCGAGCTGACCCGTTATGACATCGAACTCGTCATAGCCACGGATCGTGTCGCCCGGCGCATAAGCGAAGCCGGCATTCTGGCTTCCCTGGCTCGAACAGCCGGGCGGAGATCCTGCAAAGCCGCAGGCGCCGATGGCATCCAGGTCGGCGGCGTTGATTTCCACATCGCTGAGTGAAAACGGCATGTCGGGTGTGAACGCCGCTTCGCCGGAAAGAGCCGACCCGCCGAAAAGCGGAATCGAGGTATTGAAGCTCGCGCCGATGGTTCTGACGTCATCGGGATACTGCATCAGGTAGTTCTTTGTCGCGGCAGTGGCGGCCACACCGGCTGTCAGGCCCGTCAACCCGCCAAGCGCCGGAACCGGAAGTGTTGCGCAGCCAAGAAAGGTCGCCGTCCCGGGATTGCTGCCCGGCAGCCCCGCAAGGGCGCCGCAAAAGGACGCTATGTCGGCAACCGGAACACCGAGAATACTTGCCGTCGCGGCGCCGAAATCGCCCAGCGTAAACGTGCCGACCGGTACGACCAGACTCTGCTGCGTGAAATACAGGCCGAGATCGGTCCCCATGCCGAGGTTTTCGGCATAATGCTTGATTGCAACGCCGAAGGTGCCCGTATCGTCCCCCTCTTCGGACGCAAGCCGGGGAAGCAGCACAGGACCCGGATATTCTCCGCCAAGCATGACATATTGGCCGCCCTCGCAAGCGGCGTCGGAGGTGCTGAAGAAAGTGCCGCAGGCATCCAGTTCCGTCTTCTGCCAGCCGAACTGCCAGAAAGCCTCGACTGTTACGCTGCCCGGCAGGCCGATGGATGCGAACACGGAAGGCGTGGGCATCAGCGCCTCCTTCAGTTCCGACCCGGGCGTGCGAATGGCCGACACGTCGATCGGCAGGAAGGAGTTGATGCCGCCCTGAATGAACAGGCTTTCTCCCCAGTTCACCACCTGCTTGCCGACGCGGACATTCAGCGGCATGCCCGAAACGTCGAAATTCCCGTAAACGAAAGCATCGAGGATGTCGAAGCTTCTTCCGCCGAAATCGCGCGCCTGGTCGCCGCGCGCCGCATCGACGAGGGGACGCTTGCCGAACCGGTTGTCCCTTGTGCCGAGTTCCTCGTTCACCCAGTAATCGTAGAAAGCCTTGGTACGGACGAATGCGCCGAAATTTTGCCATTGAAGATCGAAGTCGGTCGTGATCTTGACGGTGGTGGTGTAAGGATCCCACTGGTCGGTATTGACGTTGCCGTCATCCTCATTGAGCGCCATTCCGGCACCGTTTCCGGCGGAGCAACCTCCGTTCGGCTTCGCAACGTGCGTACAATCCTGCTTGGAGGTCCGAAATCCAGCGCCGACCGAAACCAGATTGTCGATCTGGAGATTGGCTTCGCCGAAATTGAACTCGACGGCTTGAGCCGCGTTCGAGGCGACGATCATCGCCGCCGCGGTCATACTACCCAAAAACAATTTCTGGACGGTTCTTGTTTTCATGGAGCGATCCTCCTCGATCTTCGATAGCTTCACTAACTTTGCGGGCTGGATCGGAAGGAGGAATCGAAAAACGTTTCGACTGGTCCCCCCGGTCAGTCAGCATCCCTCGGATGCTAGCCGATATTTGTTGGGGTTTTGAGTCAAGCCTGCGGAGTGAGGTTGCCTCACACGAATGCAATATTGATGCTCTCTATGGCATTTATGACACGGGCGTAATGTCCGCCGGAGCGCGCGGAGCCCGGCTTCGCGAAAATATTGCGCCGCACACTGATTATGTGCGGCGCAACAAATTCCGGTTTCCAAATCGAATTGACCGCGCCGACGGCCCTAGAGCATTTTCCGGTCAAGTGGACGCCGGTTGATCGCAGAAAATGCGACCAAACAAAGGAAGCTGGAGCATGATCCGATTCTGTTTGATCGGATCATCCTCTAGTGGCCCGTCCCGCCGGCCGGACGGACAGGCGCCGTGAGTTCGATCTTGCCCGCCTTTTCGAAGACCAGCGTCAGCGGCACCGGCGCCTCCTCATCAAGGGGACCGTGAAGCCCGATCAACATGATGTGTTTGCCGCCCGGCGCGAGCGCCACGCTCTCTCCAGCCTTCACCGGGAGCGCGTCGAGCTTGCGCATCTTCATCACCATGCCGTCCATCGTCATGTAGTGGATCTCGACCCGCTCCGCCACGGGCGACAGCACCTCGACCAGCGTATCGTCCGCTCCGCCCCGGTTCTCGATCGTGGCATAGGCGGCGCCCGTTTTGGTCACGCTTGCCCGCGCCCAGACCTCGCTCACTGCAATCTCGCTCGGCGCATTGTCGCCGCAGGATGCGAGGAGAGGGGCGAGCATCAGAAGAACCGGCAGGAGCGGGCGAAACATGGAGAGCCTCTCTGGACAATGGGATCTGGGGCCACAAGCATAGCAGAGTCCGGAGGGCGCGCATCCGCGGCGCCGCCTTCCCACCACAGGCATTGTGTCGCGGATGTCTTCCTAGGAACCGTTCCGCTCGCGGCCCGCCTGACGCCAGCGCGAAACGATCGCCTCAAGGCCGGCCCGGTCGAGATTGGGCCGGCTCCAGGACTGCGAGAAGCCGCTGTTGAGGTTGCTCGGATCGATAAGTTCCGCGCGATCTCCAAACGCCGTCGGATATTCGTTATGCACATCAAGCATCACGATATACGCGTGACCATGTCCGTCGAGGACGAAGCGCGCGGGCACGGCTGCGTCCTGGAAAAGAGAGCCGGCTTCGATCGTCGCCACATTCGGCTGCGTATAGACGCGCGTCAGGTCGTGGCGATCCGCCGCCAGGACAGGGTCGCCGATCGTCGGCAGGTGAGACACGCCACGGCGAAACGAAAGCCGTCCGTCACGCGGATCGTCGACCACTTCGCCTGCGGTTGAGTTCGATGAGCCTTATGTCGTCGGCGTCGCGAAGTGGCGGGAGGGTAAAGAACACGGTCGTTCCCTTTCCGGGTTCGCTGTGGATATGAAACTCGCCGCCATGAAGTTTCGTAAGTGCCGCGGCAATCGGGAGGCCGAGCCCCGTTCCCTCGTGCCCGCGCGCGTAGCTCGCCTGCACCTGCCCGAACGGCGTCATGGCGTAGGCGATCTGTTCCTTCGTCATGCCGATGCCGGTATTGGTGACAGCAATCGTCGCGCCATCCTCGGGCGTCATGGACAGCGTGCGCGCCAATCCCGAGGTCGAACCCGCGATTTCCGTTCCCGGCATGGACGATCATCCAACGGCCGTCGCGCTTTTCGGTGCGATCATGGCGGCGCTCTACCGCCGCGAGAGAACAGGCAAGGGCGGCGTAGTCTCGACCCCGCTTCGCAACACCCGAAGCGCGAAGGGAAAACACGGGCGAACTGGCAAGCCTGCTCGATGAGGTCTTTCTTGCTGCCGGCTGGAAGGAATGGCAGGCCCGTTTCACGGGGCGGCGGTCACCTTCGGACCGATTTCCCAGCCGGGCGATCGCCTCGAATGCCGGCAGGTCGCGGCCAACGGCTTTCTGCCCGAGATCAAGGGCGCATGCGGCCTGAGAACGGTGGACAGTCGATCCGGATGGCAGGTGAGAAAAAGCGCAAACCCCGCCGCGCGCCCTTGACCGGCGAACACACGAGGGCAGTCCTTGCCTATTGCGAGTTCGGCGAAGACGAGATCGCAAGAATGATCGAAAGCGGCGCTGCGGCGGGCTAGCCGAGCGCGGTTTCGTTGGTCTCGCCGGTGCGGATGCGCACGACCTGTTCGAGCGGCTGAACGAAAATCTTGCCGTCGCCGGTCTTGCCGGTGCTGGCTGCACGTTCGATCACGCGAACGGCCTTCTCGACGAGTTCGGCGCTCACGGCCACGTCGATGCGGACCTTCGGCACCTCCATCACCTGGTATTCGGCGCCACGATAGATCTCCGAATGCCCGCGCTGCCGGCCGAAGCCCTGGACCTGCGTGACGGTGATGCCCTCGATGCCGATGGCGACCAGCGCATCGCGCAGTTCCTCGTATTTATGGGGCCGGATGATGGCGGTGATCATGCGCATGGGAAAGCTCTTCTCATATTCGAGACCGTGAAGGACAAGCCGCCGGATCGCTTCGGACCGGGACGGCAGGTC
>JACIYQ010000314.1 GCA_014359855.1 Parvibaculum sp. | reverse complement strand
GGTCAGAAGGAAGGCCGCCACGGCAAGGCCGTGAAGGTCTGGGACAAGCGCGAATACAAGAACCTCGACGACCAGATCGAGCTCGGCACCCGCAACATCAAGGTGGCGCTCCGCCGCCTGCGCCGCTTCGCGCGTGAAGGCGCACCGACGGAACTCGATCTCGACGGCACCATCAAGGCGACGGCGCATCAGGGTTATCTCGACCTGATCATGCGTCCCGAGCGCCGCAACAAGATCAACGTATTGATTTTCTTCGATATCGGCGGCTCGATGGACAGCCACATCAAGCTCTGCGAGGAACTTTTCTCGGCCGCGCGCAGCGAATTCAAGAACCTCGAATATTTCTACTTCCACAACTGCCTTTATGAAGGCCTCTGGAAGGACAATCGCCGCCGCCACACGGAGAAGCTCGCCACCTGGGACGTACTTCACAAGTATCCCTCTGATTACAAAGTGATTTTCGTCGGCGATGCCACCATGTCGCCCTATGAAATCACCTATGCCGGCGGCTCCGTCGAGCATTGGAACGAAGAGCCGGGCGGCATCTGGCTCGAGCGCGTCAACCAGATCTATGAAAGCTGCATCTGGATCAATCCGATCCCCGAGCGGCACTGGGAGTACACGCCCTCGCTCCAGATCATCAAGCAGATCATGGGCGAGCGCATGTTCCCGCTGACGCTTGAGGGCCTCGACCACGCGATGCGCGAACTCTCCCGCTAACGTCTCGTATCGCGGTCGACGCGTCCGTCCACAAGGTGGATGTTGCGGTCGGTTGCCTCCGCGAAACCGGGTTCATGCGTCACCGCAACGACGGTCCTTCCCTCTTCGCGCACCAGCTTCGCGAAAATCTCCTGCACGATCTGGCTATTCTTGCTGTCGAGATTGCCGGTCGGCTCGTCGGCAAGGATGAGTGCCGGGTCGTTTGCAAGCGCCCGCGCGATCGCGACCCTCTGCCGCTGCCCGCCGGAAAGCTGGTCCGGCCGCTTCTTCGCCTGGTCGGCAATGTCCAACCCCTCAAGCAGCTTGTGCCCGCGCTCCGTCATCTCCGCTTCGGTTTGGCTGCCAAGACGCCGCATCGGCAGCATCACGTTCTGCAGCACCGAGAATTCCGGTAGCAGAAAATGGAACTGAAAGACGAACCCGATCTTGCGAAGTCTCATCGCCGCGAGCGCGTCGGCGTCGAGGCCGGTCGTATCCTGTCCGTCGAGAAATACGCTGCCGGAAGTCGGCGCGTCGAGAAGGCCTAGCAAGTAGAGCAACGACGACTTTCCCGATCCGGAAGGCCCCGTCACGCTGACGAACTCGCCCCGGCCCACACTGATGCCGATATCCCGGACAAGCGTCACCGGCACCGTCTCCTGCAGGATACGCGAGACGCCACGCGCCTCGATCAGCGGATGATCGCCGCTCATGCCGCCCCCCGGATGATATCGACGGGCCGGACCTGCGATGCCTTTCGCGCCGGATACCACGCAGCCCCCACCGCCGATACCAGCGAGAAAAACCCGCCCAGCGCAAACTGGAAGAAGCTGCGGTCGAGCACGATATGCTGCTTTTCCGACATGCCGGGAATGGTGAACTCGATCGAGGCAAGCATCTGCAGCAGCACGAGCCCGATACACCAGCCAAGCAGCATACCGACGATCCCGACGACCGCTCCCTGCAAGAGAAAGATCACCTGGATATCGTAGGCCCGGAACCCCATCGACATGAGAATGGCGATGTCGCGCCTCTTCTCCATCACGATGGTCGAGATGATGTTGAAGATGCCGAACGACGCCACCACCATGATCGCCCCCACAATCGAATAGGTAATCGTGTTGCGGATCACGAAAAGGCCGAGAAAGTCGCGGTTCACTTCCTGCCAGGATTCCGAGCGATACCCCCATCGGCTCTCGATGCGCGCCGCGAAACTCTCCGCTTGGTCGGGATCGCCGATCTTGATCCGGATTCTGTTGGCGATGAACGGCTTGTCGAGCAGCACCTGCGCATCCTTGATCAGCATGTAGACCTGCCCTTCGTCGAGCAGCAGATTGCCTGTGCTGAAGATGCCGACCACTTTCATGCGCCGGACGAGCCCGGTCGGCGAAACGACCGTCGCGAGATCGTCCATGCCGAGCCCAAGCCTGACCGACATGCCGCGCCCGATCACGATGCCTTGCGAGGCGGTCTTGAGCCGCATCAGGCTTCCTTCGCGCATGTCGCGCTCGACGGTCGTGAGATAGCGCTCCTTTTCGGGGTCGATCCCCGCGATGGACGCACCGACATCCTTGCTCGCGTACCGGACGATGGCCTGTCCGGTCAGCGCCGCTTCGGCAATCACGCCCTTTTGCTGCGAGAGCTCGTCGACGATCGCACTGTAATTCTTGATGCCGCGAAGATATTCGCGCGGCTTAGTGTTCGTGAGCTCGACGGTTGCGTCCGGCATGGCGAGGAAGATCGGCTGCTTCGCCGCGGTTCGGAATTCGTCCTTCATCGTGATGTGCGGCGCGTTGTTCACCAGCCGCTGCACGAGATCGTTTTCCGATCCTGACATCACCGATGATGTGGCGATGAAGAAGCCCACACCAAGCGCGACGCCCAGCGTCGAAACGATGGTCTGGCGCCGCCGGTGAAGGAGCTGCGCTGCGGCGATGCTGATGGCGACCCGCCAGAACACGGAGGCCCCCTCGCCTAAGAGGAGGCAGCAGCGGAGATAGGCTTCGTCCGCACGCTGTCCCCTTCCGAAAGGCCCGATGGCGGATCGGCAATGACTGTCGCGTCCTCTGCAAGACCTGAAACAATTTCAGCGTTCGTATCGCCCACCGCACCGAGCTCGACGTCTTGCAGCCGCGCCGTGCCGTCCGAAACGACCCAGACGGATTTTCCCGACAAGGCCGAAACGGGGACGAGCAGCGCATTCTCCTCGCGCCGCACCACGATGTTGATTTCGGTCGTCATGCCGGAAATGAGAGGCGTGTCTTCGGGAAGCGCCAGATAAACGCGGTAGGTCCGGCCGACAGGATCCCCGTAAGGGGTGATGCGCAGCACTCTCGCCTTGAGCGCACGCCCCGGAAAGGCGTCCGCGCGTATCAGGGCTTCCTGACCCGGCTTGACCTTGACGATGTCCTCCTCATCCACTTCCGCATCGATCTGCAGTTCCGCCGGGTCGCCAACCATGAAAAGGATCTGGCCCGGCTGCACCATGTCGCCAACCTTGATTCTGTTTTCCGAGCGCAGCACCTCGCCGGAAAT
>JACIYQ010000313.1 GCA_014359855.1 Parvibaculum sp. | reverse complement strand
GTGTCCACGTCGTCGAGATCCTGCCATTTGTTGAGCGGCAGCGTCAGCACGTCGAAGAAGGGGAAGCCGACATAAGCCTGTACCAGTTCAGAACGGATATCGTGGGGCAGGGTGCTTGCCGCCATCTGGACGAAATGATGGTCGGCATCGCGATCGAGGCCGACGAGATCGAGGATCGGCGCTACATGGCTTGTGAAAGCGTCGATTTCGTGCGGTTCCGCCACGCCGTCGTCATAGATCATCTTGCAGATGCGGCGGATGTCGTCGGTCCTGAGCCGAGCCGCCGTTTCCGACTGTATACGGTCCAGAATCCGGTAGAGGCTCGTCTTGAAATCGTCGAGCGCGTCTGAATGCAGGCTGCCTTCGTCGCCTGCTTCGATGTCCTGGTAGAGTTCGTTCAGTCTGCGGATGACGAAGCGCAGACGCCGCACGCGGAAACTCACGTCGAACTCGCGCAGGAAGCGCACCCAGGCATCCTCCTTGCTCGGTTCCGCGCCGCCATTTGCATGCGTCATCCACTGCACCGGAAAGATACCGGTGTCCTTCGCCCAGCTTTCGACGGCGCGCGAAAGCGCTAGCCGGTCGCTCGGGTGGTTCACCGCCTCGCTCAGGTCGGCAATGATATTCGTGATCTGGTCGAGAACGGATGCCACCTTGAGCTGGACATAGGCGTCATAGGCATAGCCCGCCTCGACGGCGGCTTGCGCATTCGCATTGTTTCTCAGCGTCGACAGTTGCGCGGCATCCGGCAGTGAGGAATTCGCGGTCCCCTCGAAAAGCTGCGTGATGCGTGTGCGCACATGCGGCCGCGTCGCAGCCACGATCTGCCGGTATCGCCGCACCCGCTCGGAGAATTCGTGCAGCGCCTCCAGTTCGTCGCGCACCGGCTGGTTGCGCGGAATGTCGGAAAGCGCGCCCCGGATCGCCTGGAAGAATCCGGGCGCGGCGCCGCCCGCTTCCGCGCGGCCGCCTTTCGGGTCGGGATCGATATAGACGACGCGGCGGTCGACTTCGCGATAGGCCGGCCGCCCGCGAATGGCCGTGATCGCTTCGCCGAACGGTTTGTTGTTGAGCACGCTGCCGTCAATGAAAGAGGCCTTCACCGGGTCGGAGCCCGCGGCAATCAGCGGCTTGAAGTTACTGCGCAGGAATTCCTCGCGCGTCGGCCAATCGAGTTTTTGTTCCTTCAGCAGCGCATCGATCTCGCCGATGCGCGCGGGCGGGAAGGCGCCCGGAAAGCACGAGGTCGCCCGCGCCGCGAAAACGAGGCCCGGCACATGCGCGGTATCGAAATCGCTGACGGCCGTTCCGCTCTGATGCTGGAAATAGCTGAACTTCAGCGTGTGCCGGTGTTCGCGTTCGCGGATCGAAACGGGGTCGTGCAGCGGAATGTGCTGGCGATAGCCGTGGAAGTCGGTGACCGACACGATGAGGTCGAGCCGATGTCCCGTCGGCAGCAGCGAGGCATTGGCGGGCGAGGGTTCGCCCATCGCGAGGCAGGCGTCGAGCAGCATGCCGCTCATGATCGAACCCGAGAAAGGCGGCTCGAACCAGCGCGAGCGTGTGAAGAGCTGCAGCTTCTGCCGCATCTCGATATCCGGCGCGTATTTCGCAAGCCATTTTTCGGTGATGCCCCAGAAGAGCGGCTTCATGAACAGCTTGTCCCAGCGCCCGGCGAGATGATGCTCGTCCATCAGCGCCACGATGTCCGCCTGTTCGAGCCACATCTTGCGATGCGCGTCCATGGGCAGGTCGTGGGCGAGCGCGCGCGCAAGGAGCACGCCGTTGATCCCGCCGGCGGAAGCCCCCGCGATCGTGTCCACGAAGACGCGCAATTCGAGCGACTGGCCGATCGCCTGGATCAGTTCGAAATAGATTTCTTCGGTGTCGGTCTCGCGGTCGTCATGGTCGAGATCGCAATAGGTCGCCGAGGCCCGGTGCGAGCGCGCGAGATCGTGGTGATAGACGCGGGAGGCGCGGACGAGCTTCAGGATTTCCTTGGTCACGCCATGCATATAGACGGCGAGCGAAACGCCGCCGTAGCAGACGAGCGCGATCCTGAGTTCCTTTTCCTTCATGGCCCCGCCGCTTCATTGCGTGGTCCCCGGTGGCGCAAACCCGCCCGGACCGGGGCCAGTCTAGGAGAGGACCTCCTCACGACCAATTAACGATACTGCGACAGCTTGTTCCATTCTTATTTACGTCTTGAATACGTAGATATTCGGGACCGGCAAGAGGCTCCTGCGCCCGCGCCGCGCAAAGGACAAGCCCATGCTAGATCCCACCTTGCTCCACGCCTTGCTCGCGCTCGCCTCCGGCGCCCTGATCGGCCTCTCTTTGGGACTTATCGGCGGCGTCGGGTCGATTCTCGCCGTGCCGCTTCTGCTCTATGTGGTTGGCGTCGCCTCGCCCCATGTCGCCATCGGCACGGGGGCTCTGGCCGTTGCGGCGAATGCGGCGGTAAGCCTCGCCATGCACAGCCGCGCCCACACGGTGAAATGGCCCTGCGCGCTGGCCTTCGCGGGCTCGGGCGTGGCGGGAGCGGCCGTCGGCGCTCATTTCGGCAAGGCCGTGGGCGGCGATATGCTTCTCGCCTTGTTCGGGCTGGTGATGATCCTTGTCGGCGCAGCCATGTTCTTCAGGCGCGGGGAGGGGGGAAACCTGGACGTCCGGCTTGATCGTGCCTCAGCACCACGCCTCCTGCCGCCACTCGCGAGCACCGGCTTCCTGGTTGGCGGCCTTTCGGGCTTCTTCGGCATTGGCGGCGGCTTTCTCATCGTGCCGGGCCTCGTCACGGCGACGGCCATGCCGCTCCTCAACGCCATCGGCTCGTCGCTCGTTTCGGTGACCGTATTTGGCCTCACCACCGCAACGAGCTACGCTTTTTCAGGATTGGTCGACTGGGGTGCCGCTGTCCTCATGGTCGCGGGCGGTCTTGGCGGCTCCTATGCGGGCCTCCGGCTCGCGCGCCGTCTCTCGACCGCCCGCCGGGCCCTGTCGGCCGTCTTCTCGACCGTCGTCATCGCGACCGGCCTCTATATCGTCTCGACAGGCATCGGCGCGCTCACGGCGACGGTCCCGGGATAGCCATATCGAAGAAAGCGGCAAGGGCCTCGCGACGGCTTGACTTGGCGCGGGCGCAAAGCCTATAGACGGGCTCCCTCGACATAATTGTCGCGCTGGCGCCCCGTGCGCCCCGGCCATGTCGCGAAGGACGGTTAGCTCAGTTGGTAGAGCACTGTGTTCACATCGCAGGGGTCACTGGTTCGAGTCCAGTACCGTCCACCATTCTTCCCTCATCGCAGCCGGGAAAAACGCCGCTCAGCCGGCGGCGTCCGTCTGTCCGAAGTGCTGCGGCAGCAGCCGCGAAAGCGCCGCCGGAAACGCGTCGAAATGATCGATCACGACGTCCGCGCCGAGTTCGGGCACCGGTATGCGCGTATAGCCGAAGCTGACGCAGATCGAGGGCAGCCCCGCATTCTTCGCGGCGTCGATATCCGTCTCGCTGTCGCCCACCATCACGGCATGGTCGCGCTCGCCGCCGAGCAGGCGGATCGCCTCGAACAGATGTTCGGGATCGGGTTTCTTCACCGGCAGCGTGTCGCCGCCGATCACGACCGGGAAATAGTGGTCGATGCCGAGCATCTCGAGCAACTTCCGCGACAGGCCCTCTACCTTGTTCGTGCAGACCGCCATCAGCGCCCCGCGTTCCGCCAGCATGTCGAGCTGGTCGCGCACGCCGGGCCAGAGCTTCGTGTGGTCGGCGATATGCCGTCCGTAATAGTCGATGAATTCCTCGAAGCCGAGGTCGAGCATTTCCGCGCTCGCCGGCTCGCCCGTCTCGCTATAGCCCCGCTCCAATAGCAACCGCGCGCCGCCGCCGACCAGGTGGCGCACGCGCTCATTGGACACACGCGCGCGTCCATGCATCTCGAGGATCACGTTCAGCGTCTCGCAGAGATCGGCCGCCGTATCGGCGAGCGTGCCGTCGAGATCGAAGAGAAGCACAGGGCGGGACATGGGAGACCGGTGGTGTTGGAACCTCGTCTCTCTCGCATGGCCGTCTCCGGCTGGCAAGGCCCGCGCTATCCGCACATCATGGAAGTTCGCTACGACTTCGTGCTCGACTGAGGTTCAGTCCGCCGCCTTCAGCCCGCCCTCGCGCGCCCACTCGCCAAGGCCGCTGAGCGTGCGCTCGTAGCAGGCAAGCCCGTTCGCGATCACGTTTTCCTGCCAGGAGTGCCGCCGCGGCGCATAGTCCTCCCGGATTTCCTCGAAATAGCCGGGTGCCTCAGGCGCATCGAAGCCGCCGATGAAGCGCAGCCACCGCTCCAGCATCGGCACGCGCATCGCCTTCGCCGCATTATTCTTTGCCTTCGCCGAGCGAAACTCGACCGCCGCGCCGCCGAACTCCGCATGCGGTGCCAGCATGTCCTCGATGCCCCAGAACATCGTCCCGCGCCGCGTTGGCCGTTTGGAGCCCCACATCGCGTCGACCGTCTTGGGGTCGAGTGCGTTGCGGCCCCACCAGTGCGCGGCGCGCTCGAAGCCCGCGCTGCCGGGCTCCGAATAGCACAGATAGATAAGTTCGCCGTCGCCCGTCGGGCCCGAATGCCAGTCGATGAAGCCGACCTTGTGCGCATGGGCAAGCTCGCGGCCGACGATCTCTCGAATGGTCAGGTTCGACCATTCGGGCGCCGTGCCGCCGAAATGATAGCCGTCGGGGTGCGTATACTGCCCGCGGCTGATCGCGTCCTCGAGCGCCCATTGCCCGTGCCGTTCGACGAAGCGGGCGCCCGCCGCCAGCATCCGCTGCACCGCGCCCTCGGCAAGCGAGTTGGGGCACAGAATATCGTGCAACTCCTCGTAGAGCGGGTTCTCGGGATGCGGCTGCGTGTGGTCGAGGAAATTACGGTTGAGGTCGACATTGTTTTCCGTGCCCCTCAGTCCCCAGGCGAAACCGAAGGGGTTCACCGCGTGAACCATCAGCAGGGCGACCCCCGGTGGCAGCGACGCGGTCCCGCGCTCGCGGATCCATGCCGTCATCGCGGCCGAGCCGCCATAACCCTCCGCGCCATGCGTCCCGCAGGTATTGAGCAGCACGGTCTCCGCATCTGCCGGGCCGAACCATGCCGTATCGATGAAAAGCCTCGTGTCCCCCGGTCCCTTTGCATGGCCGTTCTCATAGGTCGCAACCCGCGCGCCCGCCGCCTCCGCCGCCTCAAGGAACAGCCGTCTCGCATCCGTATAGCTCTCTGAGAAGTAACCGCTGGCCTTCATGCGTTTCCGTATTGTTTCGGGCCCTTTCCGTCCCCTGCCGGCGGATGCTAACAAGGGGGTGCTAACAGGGATATGGTCGCTTCCACCCGAACTTCTATATGACGTGTGCGGGGGGGGATAAGCAAGGAACCCTGGCATCTATCTGATTTTCAAGGAAATTTCATGACCCTTTCGACCCGCCTCAAGGACAGCACGCTGCTCAGAACCCATTGTTTCGTGGATGGGAAATGGGTGGGAGCGGAAGCGCCGCAGATCGATGTCGTGGATCCCGCTTCCGGCGAGACGATCGCCACTGTCCCCTCGCTTGGCGCGGCCGAAACGCGACAGGCGATCGAGGCCGCGGCCCGGGCGCAAAAGGGATGGGCCGCGCGCCCCGCGAAGGAGCGCTCGGCCATCCTGCGCCGCTGGTTCGACCTGATGATGGAAAACCAGGACGATCTGGGCGCGATCCTGACGGCGGAGCAGGGCAAGCCGCTGGCGGAAGCGAAGGGTGAAATCGCCTATGCCGCCGCCTTCATCGAATTCTATGCGGAAGAGGCGAAGCGCGTATACGGCAGTATCGTGCCCGCGCCCACGAGTGACCGCCGCATCGTCGTGCTGAAGCAGCCCATCGGCGTCTGCGCCGCCATCACGCCGTGGAATTTCCCTGCCGCCATGATCACGCGCAAGGCCGCCCCCGCGCTCGCGGCAGGTTGCACGATGGTCGTCAAGCCCGCCACCATGACGCCGCTCTCCGCTTTTGCGCTGGCCGAGCTGGCCCGGCGTGCCGGCATTCCCGATGGTGTGCTCAGCATCGTCACCGGCAAGGCCAGTGCCATCGGCGGCGAGATGACGTCGAACCCGCTCGTGCGGAAAGTCACTTTCACGGGCTCCACTGAAATCGGCAAGGAGCTGATGCAGCAGTCGGCGTCCACGGTGAAGAAGGTTTCACTCGAACTCGGCGGCAACGCACCCTTCATCGTCTTCGACGACGCCGATATCGACGCCGCGGTTGAAGGCGCCGTCGCCTCCAAATATCGCAACACCGGCCAGACCTGTATCTGCACCAATCGCTTCCTCGTGCAGTCCGCCGTCCACGACGAATTCGCGGAGAAACTCGCGGCGAAGGTCGCGCAGCTCAAGGTCGGTTCCGGCTTCGAGGAGGGCGTCGCGCAAGGCCCGCTCATCGAAATGGCCGCGGTCGAAAAGGTCGAGGAGCATGTCGCCGACGCCGTCGCGGGCGGCGCGAAAATCCTCACCGGCGGCAGGCGCCACGCGAAGGGCGGCACCTTCTTCGAGCCGACGGTCATTGTCGGCATGAAGCAGGACATGAAGGCCGCGCGCGAGGAAACCTTCGGGCCGCTCGCGCCCGTTTTCCGCTTCGAAACGGAAGAGGAAGCGATTGCGCTCGCAAACGACACGCCCTTCGGTCTCGCCTCCTATTTCTACAGCCGCGACATCGGCCGCGTCTGGCGCATGGCGGAAGCGCTCGAATATGGGCTCGTCGGCGTCAATGCCGGCATCATCTCGACGGAGGTCGCGCCCTTTGGCGGCTTCAAGGAGTCGGGGCTCGGCCGCGAAGGCGGGCCCTGGGGTATCGAGGAATTTCTCGAAGTGAAATATGTAGCGATGGCGGGGCTCTGAACGATGAATGCGGACGACCAGAAGAAAGCGGCGGCCATTCGCGCGCTCGACTATGTGAAGCCCGGCATGAAGCTCGGCCTCGGCACCGGCTCGACAGCGGAACATTTCGTTCGCGCGCTGGGCGAAAGGGTGAAGCAGGGGCTTGAGGTCGTCGGCGTGCCGACATCGGAGCGCACGGGCAAGCTTGCCGCGAGCCTCGGCATTCCTCTCTCCAATCTCGACGACGAGCCGCATCTCGACATCACCGTCGATGGGGCGGACGAACTCGACCGCAATCTCCGCCTCATCAAGGGCGGCGGTGGCGCGTTGCTCCGCGAGAAGATCGTCGCCACGGCGTCGGACCGCATGATCGTGATCGCCGATGCGTCGAAACTGGTGGAGACGCTTGGCGTCTTTCCGCTTCCCGTCGAGGTCATTCCCTTCGGCGCCACGGTCACGGCGCGCAAGATCGCGGAAGTCGCCAGCGCCTTTGGCTGCTCCGGCAAGATGTCCCGCCGCGCCGACGAATATGGCGAGCCCTTCTTTACCGACAGCGAGAACTTCATCTACGACTGCGCATTCGGCAAAATTCCGGACCCGGACGGCCTCGCCGCGGCCTTGAACCGTATCCCCGGCGTCGTCGATAACGGATTGTTTATCGGCATCGCCGCGCTCGCCATTGTAGGTACACCCTCGGGTGCCGATATCATCGAGACGAAATGACAACTTGAACATTGTTGTCACCCCCGGGCTTGACCCGGGGGTCCAGAGCGGCAGTCGCGAACTGCGGTTCTGGATTGCCGCCTAGAAAACGGCAGTGACGCCAGGAATCGGAAAGACCGGGAGTCCGAGCGATGACCAAATACGACTACGACCTCTTCGTCATCGGCGCGGGTTCCGGCGGCGTTCGCGCGGCGCGCATCGCAGCGACCTATGGCGCGAAGGTCGCCGTCGCCGAGGAGTACCGTGTCGGCGGCACCTGCGTCATTCGCGGCTGCGTCCCGAAAAAGCTCTTCGTCTATGCCAGCCATTTCTCGGACGATTTCGAGGACGCGGCGGGCTTCGGCTGGACGGTTGGCGAAACGAAGTTCGACTGGAAAACGCTTGTCGCCAGCAAGGACAAGGAAATCGACCGGTTGAACGGCATCTACATTCGCAACCTTGAAAAGGCGGGTGTCGAAATCGTCGAATGCCGCGCCACGCTCAAGGATGCGCATACCGTCCACCTCGTGGGCCAGGGCCGCGACGTCACGGCGGAACGCATCCTGATCGCCGTCGGCGCCACGCCTTTCCTGCCCGGCATTCCGGGCATCGAACACGCGATCACGTCGAATGAAGCCTTCCACCTGGAAGAGCTGCCGAAGCGCGTCGTTGTCGTGGGCGGCGGCTATATCGCGGTCGAGTTTGCCGGCATCTTCAACGGTCTGGGCGTCGAGACCATGCAGCTTTATCGCGGGCCGCTCTTCATGCGCGGTTTCGACGACGATTTGCGCGACCTTCTTTTCGAGGAGATGACGAAGAAGGGTATCGGCCTGCGCATGAACAGCGACATCGTCTCCATCGAGAAGACGGGAGGCGAGCTGCACCTGAAGCTCACCGGCGGCGATGTCATTCGCACGGACTGCGTCATGTATGCGACGGGCCGCAACCCGAACACGAAAGGCCTGGGGCTCGAGCAGGTGGGCGTAAAGCTTGGGCCAGCGGGCGAGGTCGTGGTGGACGAATACTCGAAGTCCTCCGTCGGCAACATCTATGCGGTCGGCGACGTCACCGACCGTGCGAACCTGACCCCCGTCGCCATCCGTGAGGGCCATGCCTTCGCCGACACGGTCTATGGCGGCAAGGATGTGAAGGTCGATCATTCGATCATTCCGACGGCGATCTTCTCGCAGCCGGAAATGGGCACGGTCGGCCTCACCGAGACGCAGGCGCGCGCGAAATTCGAAGAGGTCGATATCTACAAGACCGCCTTCCGCGCCCTGAAGAACACGCTTTCGGGCTCCCACGAGCGCACCTTCATGAAGCTCATCGTGGATGCGAAGTCGGACAAGGTGCTCGGCGTTCACGTCATGGGCGCGGCCTCCGGTGAGCTCATCCAGGCGATCGGCATCGCGGTGACGCTCGGCGCCACCAAGGCCCAGTTCGACGCCACCATCGCCGTCCACCCGACGGCGGCCGAGGAACTCGTCACGATGAAGGAGAAGTGGCAGGCCCCGGTCATCAAGGCCGCCGATTAACCTCATTCGGGCTATCGTCCAGCGCGCTCAAGGGCTTAGGCTTCCCTTTAGAGCCCTTGTGGACTATATATCCGCCTTCCATATGAGAGGCGTGCGGGCGTTCCGGAAAATGCCCCGGAATCCGTGCGCTTGACTGCGTTTCGGAGAGAAGATCATGGCGGATAATTGGAAACCGGAGAGCTGGCGCGCGAAGCCCGCGAAGCATCTCCCGGCTTACCCGGATGAGGCGGCGCTGGCCGCTGTTGATGCGCGTCTGCGCTCCTATCCGCCGCTCGTTTTTGCAGGCGAGGCCCGCAAGCTGACGGCGGAACTTGCCGATGTCTGCGAAGGCCGTGCTTTCCTGCTCCAGGGTGGCGACTGCGCCGAGAGCTTCGCCGAATTCTCCGCCGACAACATCCGCGACACATTCCGTGTGCTGCTGCAGATGGCGGTCGTCCTGACCTTCGCCGCCGCCTCGCCGGTCGTGAAGGTGGGCCGCATCGCCGGCCAGTTCGCCAAGCCGCGTTCATCCGCCACCGAGACCATCGGCGGCGTCACGCTGCCGTCTTATCTCGGCGACAACATCAACGGCATCGAGTTCGACGAGAAATCGCGCGTGCCCGATCCCGAGCGGCTGCTGCGCGCCTATTCACAGTCGGCATCGACGCTGAACCTCATCCGCGCCTTCGCGCAGGGCGGTTACGCCGACCTCGATTTCGTGCACCGCTGGAATCTCGGCTTCGTCGCCGACAGCGCCGAGGGTGCGCGCTACGAGGAGCTTGCGAACCGCATCACCGAGGCGCTCGACTTCATGCGCGCCTGCGGCATCGACGGCGAGACGCAGCCCCAGCTTCACACGACCGACTTCTACACGAGCCACGAGGCTTTGCTGCTCGGTTACGAGCAGGCGATGACGCGCGTCGATAGCACCACGGGCGACTGGTACGACACCTCCGCCCACATGCTCTGGATCGGCGACCGCACGCGTCAGCCCGATCACGGCCATGTCGAATACATGCGCGGCATCAAGAACCCGATCGGCATGAAGTGCGGCCCCTCGCTCGACCCGGAAGAGCTTGTGCGCCTCACCGATATCCTGAACCCGAAGAACGAGCCCGGCCGCCTCACGCTCATCTGCCGCTTCGGCGCCGAAAATGTCGAGAAGCACCTGCCGCAGCTCATTCGCGCCATCGAGCGCGAGGGCAAGAAGGTCGTCTGGTCCTGCGATCCGATGCACGGCAACACCATCAAGGCGTCGTCGGGCTACAAGACGCGCCCGGTCGACCGCATCCTCGCCGAAGTGCAGGCCTTCATGGCCGTGCATCGCGCCGAGGGCACGCATGCCGGCGGCGTCCATTTCGAGATGACCGGCCAGAACGTCACCGAATGCATCGGCGGCGCGCAGGCGATCACCGAGACGGAGCTTGGCGACCGTTACCACACGCATTGCGACCCGCGCCTCAACGCCAGCCAGTCGCTTGAACTCGCCTTCCTCATCGCCGAAGGCCTGAAGAAGGAGAGGGTGGAGGCCCGCCGCGCCCAGCCCGCCCTCGCCCTCGGCGCCTGGTAAGCTCCGTTAGCTGACGAAAAAAGGCCCGGCGGAATCACCGGGCCTTTTTAACACCAAACCGTCATGGCCCGCTTAATGCCACTGCTGTCCGGTTTAAATTTTTCCGGGGCGGTCCAAGATTTTGACTTTGCGAGAGAAACGTTCGTTCGTCGGCATCCTGGACTCGGAACTGCGAAATTGAGTTTTCCGGGCCACTCGGATGTTCTGACCGGGTCCGGTTTCAAAAAAGCCGGGCCGGTTTTAAAACCCAAAGTCGTCATGGCCCGCTTTATGCCACTGCTGTCCGGTTTAATTTTCAATCCCAAATTTAACCGTCATGACCCGGCTTGTCCGGTTCATCCACGTCTTTCTTTCCTGCCTTCCGTGCCGCAAAGACGTGGATGGCCCGCATAACGCGGGCCATGACGGCTTTGGGTTTTG
>JACIYQ010000312.1 GCA_014359855.1 Parvibaculum sp. | reverse complement strand
CTAGGCCACAAAGAGCATCTCAGAGCAAGCCCCTAAACACTCTTTACCAGAGGGTGAACGTTGCCCCCGAAGGAGCAGGCCGCCGTGACCTCGTGGAGGCGGTTTATAGGGGGGTGCCCCTGCCCTGTCAAACACCTTTTTCGTGCTTTCTTCAAAAAAATCCAAGGTCTTTGCGCTTGACTCAAGCGCACCTTTCTGGCTCGCGAGACCCAAGGGTTCTGCGGGTAGATTCGGAGCCGAAACGGCCCGAAGCATGCACATGGAGAGCAAAGGACGCCGTGCCGGCCGGGACTGCCCCGAAGGCGCACAGCAATAGGGCCGCATTGGCTACTTGTTATGGAACAGGCCGGCAAAGATCGAAGGAAAGAAGCGTACTAAACCTTCATAATTGGTGAATATACGGGTTTTGGAACAGTCTCCGCGTTGACAGGGCGGCACCCTCGGGGCATCGTCTTTCACGACGCATTACAGTTTGTTTCGGCGGTGGGGCAGTCCGCCGGTACTCAAGCTAGTGAGACTGATAACTGAGGTTTTTCGGCTAAGTGCCGGAAAAGGTTATCTGGTATCGTGCCGGGGGGCAGCGAGTTGTACGACACGGGGACCCACGTGACAGACGATAAAAGCAGCGGTACCGACGGAAACGCGCCGGCGACCGATACCTTCTGGCAGCGCGCGCGCCACAACGCCCAGCAATCCCTGAAACTCTATTCTTCCGTGAGCCGCCTTGCGCTTGGCCAGTCGCGCTGGATCGCGGCATCGGCCGTACTCGGAACAATGTCGCTCGCGCTGGTCGGCGTCGGTGTCGCATCGCTGGTCGCTCCCTATGAAGGCGTGGCGACCGCATCGCTGACGGCAGACCGCGCCCCGCGCGTGATCGCATGGAACGCGAACGGTACACCGCAAGCCGATACATCCACCCTGCTGGCGGCGGCAAGCGCCGCGCCGCAGATGACGGATGAAACGGAAAATCATCCGGCAGCGGAAGAGGACGCGGCAATCGCCCTCACCGTCCCGGAGACGGAAGACGACACGCTCCTTACCGCATCGCTTGCCGACCCCGGCCTTTTCCGTCCGCTTACGGAAGAGAAGCTGGCCGCGGAAGCCGCAAGGCTGCCCGCCACGCCGCGACCCGTCGCGCAGACGGTCGAACTCGCGAGCGGCGAGACGCTGATGGAAGTGCTGCAGGACGCCGGCGTCGATCGCATCGACGCCTATCATGCGGTCGCGGCGATGACCTCGCATTACAGCCCGCGCAAGCTGCGCGCCGGCCAGGAAATCTCGCTCACCTTCATGGAAACGCCGGATGGCGCCGTGGGTGAAGACGAGAGCGGCACGCCCGCGAAATACCTCACCGCCCTTTCGCTCGTGCCCGATATCGAGCGCACCATCGAGGTGAAGCGCAACGAGGACGGCAGTTTCGACAGCCAGGAGATCAAGCGCGAATTCACCGAAGGCTTCGTGCGCGCGGCAGGAACGATCAACAACTCGCTCTTCCTCGATGGCGAACAGGCCGGCATTCCCGCGCCCATCATCATCGAACTGATCCGCATGTACTCCTACAGCGTCGACTTCCAGCGCGAAATTCAGCCGGGCGACAAGTTCGAAGTCTATTTCAGCCGCAAGTTCGACGAGAACGAACGCCCCGTGAAGGAAGGCGACGTGCTCTTCGCCGCGCTGACCGTCGGCGGCAAGTCCCACAAGCTCTGGCGCTTCGATCCGGGCGACGGCGTCTGGGACTATTTCGACGAGAATGGCCAGAGCATGAAGAAGTTCCTGATGAAGACGCCGATCGACGGCGCGCGCATCAGTTCGACCTATGGTCTGCGCCGCCATCCGATCCTCGGATACTCGAAGATGCATGCGGGCGTTGACTTCGCCGCGCCGCGCGGCACGCCCGTCTATGCGGCGGGCGACGGCACGATAACGCGCGCGAACCGTTTCAGCAGCTTCGGCAACTATGTGTCGATCCGCCACGCGAACGGCTACGAGACGGCCTACGCGCATCTGAACGGCTTTGCGCGCGGCATCAAGGCCGGAACGCGCGTGCGCCAAGGGCAGGTGATCGCCTATGTCGGTACGACGGGACGCTCCACCGGCCCGCACCTTCACTACGAAGTGCATGTGGGCGGCAAGAAGATGAACCCGCTCGCCCTCAAGGTGCCGACCGGACGCAAGCTCGACGGCAAGCAGCTCGCCGCCTTCAAGGAAATGCGCGGCACACTGTCGACGCAGATGGCGGAAGCGCCGCTCGCCACCAGGGTGGCGCAGGCGACGGTGGATGCGGACGGCGGCGCGAACTAACCTTCCGCCTACGGAATTATGAAGGAAGCCGGGCCGCCGCGAGGTGCCCGGCTTCTTTCGTTTTCCGGGGATAAAGCGGGCTTTTTCACGCCTTCTGTCATCGTAATGTCACGATAACGTCACAAAGCGCTTTCGCACGCCGCAGCGCACCGGCAAACGCACATTGGCGCGCACCTCCCCCGCCGCTCCGATGGCCGGATATCCCCGCCCTCAGACGAAAGCGGGGACAAGTCCCCACCCCGCCCGATACACGCCACCGCGAAAAACTTTTCCCCGGTTTCCGGCGCCCGCTTCAATCGTCGAGAAAGGTGCGAATCGAGGCATTCGCCCGCTCGGGCATTTCGAGCGGCAGGAAATGCGAAGCGCCGGGCACAATGTCGAGCGTCGCATCGGGAATGGCATGCGCCATTGCCTCCGTATGCGCCCGCTTGATGCTGTCATGCTCGCCCGCCATGACGAGGACCGGCGCCCCGATGCGGCCGAGATCGGCGGCGGCATAGTTGGGCGAGGTCCGCCACATATGGAGCACCTTCTCCGCGAAGACCGGCCAGCGCGACGGATCGGGCGCGACATTGATATAGAAGTCGCGCGCGGGCGCGAGCGCCTCGCTGAGCTCCGCCGCACTTTCCGGCGGCATGGATGAAAGCCCGTCCAGGCTGTAATTCGCGCCGATGGCGACGAGGCGGCGAACGCGGTCCGGATGCTCCATCGCGACGATGAGGCCGATAATGCCGCCATCGCTCCAGCCGACGATGTCCGCTTTCCCGATGCCGAGCTCGTCCATGAGCGCCAGCATGTCTGCCGCCATCTGCTCATAGGCGATCGGCGCGTCGGTATCGCCCGAGCGGCCATGACCGCGGCTGTCCGGCGCGACAACGAAGTGCGAGCCGCTAAGCGCCGAGATCTGGTAGTGCATGCTCTCGATGAAGCCCATGCCGCCATGGAGCACGAGGACGGGCGGCGCCTCGCGGCCGCCATAGGTCTCGTAATAGAGGCCGATGCCATTGACCGCAGCATGCGCGCCGCCATTCGCCTCGCCGGAAAAGAGCTTCCAGACATAGAAGGCGGGAATGCCGGACGCCGACCGGTTGAGCGCCCAGAAACCGGC
This sequence comes from Parvibaculum sp., assembly GCA_014359855.1. Taxonomy (GTDB): domain Bacteria; phylum Pseudomonadota; class Alphaproteobacteria; order Parvibaculales; family Parvibaculaceae; genus Parvibaculum. Next base: position 10,928 of record JACIYQ010000312.1, on the reverse strand, counting down.
CGCCGCCAGCACCACCAGCAGCGCGACGGCAGGCAGGATGTATTTCTTCAGATGCTGCGGCATGGGCCCCTCCCCTCTTTGTGGCGCCTGATCCAATCTCCTACGCGGACACCACGAATCGGGCGATATTCTTTCCTAGAATAATGTATTGACGTGAGAACAAATAGAGAACTTTAATGGGTTTCTATCTCACGCTGCAGGGGACTTCCATGACTCACAACATGACATCAGTAGAGGTGTGCGCCGGTGCGGGCGGGCAGGCTCTCGGTCTGGAGAAAGCAGGGTTCTCCCATGAAGCATGCGTTGAGATAGAAGAAGTCTGCTGTGACACGCTCAGGACAAACCGGCCGGAGTGGTCCATTTTCCAGGAAGACCTCAATTCCTTCGACGGCACACCCTATAAGGGCGTCGATCTTTTTGCCGGCGGCCTTCCCTGTCCTCCTTTCTCCATAGCGGGCAAGCAGCTTGGCGCAAATGACGAGCGCAACCTTTTTCCCGCTGCAATCCGGCTGATCGGCGAAATCAAACCTCAAGCCGTGATGATCGAAAACGTCAAAGGTATTATGTCGCCTGCCTTCGATGAATACCGTGAGGAGATGGCGCGGCAATTCGATAAACTTGGCTATGAAATCAGGCCGAAGATACTCAACGCGTCGAGTTTTGGCGTATCCCAGCTTCGCCCGCGCGTTATGTTTGTTGCTCTCAGGCATTCAATAAAGGATGCGTTCCGCTGGCCGTCGGAAATCGCCGAGTGTCCGCCAACGGTTGGAGACAAGCTGTTCGACCTCATGACCGAGCGCGGATGGAAAGGTGCTCTGGCATGGCGGAACAAAGCGAACAGCATTGCTCCCACCCTGGTCGGCGGGTCCAAGAAGCACGGCGGACCCGACCTTGGACCAACACGGGCAAAGCGGGCTTGGGCAGAGCTCGGAGTTGACGGAATGGGAATAGCGAACGAAGCGCCTGAAAGAGACTTCGAGGGCAACCCGCGGCTAACGGTACGTATGTGCGCGCGCCTGCAAGGATTCGACGACGATTGGCAATTCAGCGGCCGGAAGACAGCCGCGTATCGTCAAGTCGGCAATGCCTTTCCGCCGCCGGTCGCACATGCCGTTGCACTGGAAATTCGGGCCGCCTTAGAATCTCATGCTGCCAGGCAACTTCGCCGTGCGTAACAGGCAGTTCCCGCATCCGCACAAGTCATCGCTATGAGCAAAAAGAAGCCAGGCGCACGGAAACTGTTGCGTGAGCATTTTTTGGCCAATATTGGCCGCGTTATGAATTCAGATGAACTCAGGACGGTTGCCGGGAACATAACCGAGTGGGCTCGGCGGGTTCGTGAATTGCGAACCGAAGAAGGTTATTTGATCCTTACGCACAATGACCGCAGCGAACTGAAGCCCGGGGAATACCTGCTTGAGAGCCCCAAGCCTGCGCCAGCCTTTGCGCGAGCCATATCAAAAGAAACTCGCGCTTACGTTCTCGATAGAAATGGCTTCACCTGCCAGATGTGCGGAGCCGTGGCGGGCGAACCTCATCCTTACGATCCATCACGGAAATCTCGTCTGCATATCGGGCACATACTGGATAAAAGCCTGGGAGGGAGCGATGACACATCGAACCTTCGCGCAATTTGTTCCGTATGCAATGAGGGGGCGGCGAACATCACGTTGATCAGGCCAGATTTGAATCGGCTCTTGACGCAAGTTCGGCGGGCTTCCACTCCCGACCAGATAAAATTGCTGGAATGGCTCATATCGAAGTTTCCGTCACAAGCATCGGCTTTCCCGAAAGCCAAGAAACCAGAGTGATTCATGGATCGCATCGACGCGGAACGGCGATCCGAGAATATGAAGCGCATCAGGTCGATAGAGACACGCCCTGAACTTCACGTCCGAAAACTAGTCAGGAACCTTGGATATTCGGGGTATCGTCTCCATCGCAAGGATTTGCCTGGAAAGCCCGACATAGCTTTCATCGGCCGCAGGAAGGCTATCTTTGTTCATGGATGTTTTTGGCATCAGCATCCTGATCCGAGATGCCTTGACGGCCGCCTGCCAAAATCCCGGCAAGAGTACTGGCTTCCAAAACTCGAGCGGAACCAGAAGCGGGATGCCGCGGCCTTCAAACAGCTGGTTGAAGCCGGATGGACTGTCTTGGTGATCTGGGAATGTGATCTGCGCCGGGAGGCGGAGCTCACGAAGAAAATTCAGAAGTTTCTGGCCAACTGAACGAAAAAAGGCCGCTCATCCGAGCGGCCTTTTGTCTTCGTGTCTCTCGCGGCGCCTCACGGCGCCATGCGGCGGGTTTCGTCGCTCTCGTCGTCGAGGCCGGTGACGGCGCCGCCTCGCGCGGAGGGCACCTCGCCTGTGTCGGCGCCGACTTCGTGGCCATCGATGATGAGGCCCTCGGCGCCGGCCGACACGGTGACCTTCTGCCCGTCCGCGATCTTGCCCATGAGCAGGAGCTCGGCCAGCGGGTCCTGCAGGTTGCGCTGGATGACGCGCTTCAATGGCCGTGCACCATAGACCGGGTCGTAGCCCTGATCGGCAAGCCAGGTGCGCGCCGCGTCGTCGAGCGCGATCTCGATCTTGCGATCGGCCAGCAGCTTCTGCAGGCGGACCATCTGGATGCCGACGATCGTGTCCATCTGCTCGCGGGTGAGCCTGTGGAAGAGCAGGATCTCGTCCAGACGGTTGAGGAATTCCGGACGGAAGCGCGAGCGCACCACATCCATGACCTGCGCGCGCACGCCCTCGACATCCTCGCCCGGCGCCTGCTCGGCGAGATAGTCCGCGCCGAGGTTGGAGGTCATGATGATGAGCACGTTCTTGAAATCGACCGTGCGGCCCTGGCCGTCGGTGAGGCGTCCGTCGTCCAGCACCTGCAGGAGGACGTTGAAGACGTCCGGGTGCGCCTTTTCGATCTCGTCGAACAGCACGACCTGATAGGGCCGGCGGCGGACGGCCTCGGTGAGCGCCCCGCCCTCCTCATAGCCGACATAGCCAGGCGGCGCGCCGATCAGTCTCGCGACCGAATGCTTCTCCATGTATTCCGACATGTCGAGGCGGACGATCGCCTGATCGTCGTCGAAGAGGAATTCGGCAAGCGCCTTGGTGAGCTCCGTCTTGCCGACGCCCGTGGGCCCGAGGAAGAGGAACGAGCCGATGGGCCGGTTGGGGTCCTGCAGGCCGGCACGCGCGCGACGCACGGCACGCGAGACGGCCGACACCGCCTCCGCCTGGCCGACGACACGGGCGCCGAGCGCCTTTTCCATGCCGATGAGCTTCTCGCGCTCGCCTTCGAGCATCTTGTCGACGGGAATGCCCGTCCAGCGCGAGACGACCTGCGCGATATGCTGTTCGGTGACGGCCTCTTCGAGCATCGCCCCGCCCTGCTGTTCGCGCTTCTCCGTTTCCGCGAGCTTCTTTTCGAGCTCGGGGATGATGCCATAGGCGAGTTCGGAGGCACGCTCCAGCTTGCCGCCGCGCTGCGCCTGCACCAGTTCGTTGCGGGCGGCATCGAGCTCTTCCTTGAGCTTCTGCGCGGAAGCGAGCTTCGACTTCTCCGCCGACCATGCGGCGGCGAGATCGGCGGACTTCTTTTCGAGTTCCGAAAGTTCGGTCTCGATCTTTTCGAGCCGGTCCTTCGAAGCGTCGTCCTTTTCCTTCTTCAGCGCCTCGCGCTCGATCTTGAGCTGGATGACGCGGCGGTCGATCTCGTCGAGTTCTTCCGGTTTGGAATCGACCTGCATGCGCAGCCGCGACGCGGCCTCGTCCATGAGGTCGATCGCCTTGTCGGGCAGGAAACGGTCGGCGATGTAGCGGTCCGACATGGTGGCGGCGGCGACGAGCGCGGCATCCGAAATACGCACGCCGTGATGCAGCTCGTATTTCTCCTTGAGGCCGCGAAGAATGGAGATCGTGTCTTCCACCGTCGGCTCGTCGACGAAGACGGGCTGGAAACGCCGTGCGAGCGCTGCGTCCTTCTCGACATATTTACGGTATTCGTCGAGCGTCGTCGCGCCGACGCAATGGAGATCGCCGCGCGCGAGCGCAGGCTTGAGGAGGTTCGACGCATCCATCGCGCCGTCCGTCTTGCCGGCGCCGACAAGCTGGTGCATCTCGTCGATGAAGAGGATGATGCCGCCATCGGCCGACGATACTTCGGCGAGAACGGCCTTGAGGCGCTCCTCGAACTCGCCGCGATATTTCGCGCCCGCGATCAGCGCGCCGAGATCGAGCGCCATCAGCGACTTGTTCTTGAGGCTTTCGGGCACGTCGCCATTGACGATGCGCAGCGCAAGACCCTCCGTGATCGCGGTCTTGCCGACGCCGGGCTCGCCGATGAGCACGGGATTGTTCTTCGTGCGCCGCGAGAGCACCTGGATGGTGCGGCGGATTTCCTCGTCGCGGCCGATCACCGGATCGAGCTTGCCCGCGCGCGCATCCGCTGTGAGGTCGCGCGCATATTTCTTCAAGGCGTCGTAAGCGTCTTCCGCGCTCGCGCTGTCGGCGGTGCGGCCCTTGCGCACACGTTCGATGGCGGCGTTGAGGCTTTGTGCCGTGACGCTCGCGGTCTTGAGGATCTTTTCCGATTCGGTGCCCGGCGTGAGCAGGATCGCCAGCAGCAGCCGCTCGGCGGTGACGTAGCTGTCGCCCGCCTTCTTCGCGAGCTGCTCGGCCTGCTCGAAAAGCTTCGCCATTTCCGGCGCGAGATAGAGCTGGCCCGCACCCGAGCCCTCGACCTTCGGCATTTTCGACAGCGCCGTCTCGACGCCCTGAAGCGCCTGATCGGGGCGGCCGCCAGCCGCGCGGATGAGACCCGCGGCGAGACCTTCCTCGTCGTCGAGCAGAACCTTCAGGAGATGTTCGGGTGTAAAACGCTGATGCCCCGAGCGAACGGCAAGCCCCTGCGCGGACTGGATGAAGCCGCGGCTCCGGTCCGTGTATTTTTCGAGATCCATATGTATTCCCTTTCAAGCACGCTTCCCGGCCAGCCGGGCATCCGCCCGCACCGAACGTCGCGCCTCATATGCTTTGGCACCAACCCTCTTCGAGGCATTGATCCCCATCATGTATCGGGTCAGATATTGGTGTTGCCTGATAGTCACACAAGGGGCAATCTCCAGTCAGTTTGCCGCAGAAATCTGCCGAATTCGTGAACCCGAAAGAGAGGCCCGCCATGGAGGCGCAAAGGATGGGAGACAGCGCCAGGATCGTCGGCCTCTACCGGTACCCGGTCAAGGGGCTCTCGCCGGAGCCGCTGGCGGAGGTAACGCTCGAGGCGGGCGGCACGTTTCCCTTCGACCGGGCTTTTGCCATCGAAAACGGGAAACACGATTTCGATCCCGAAAACCCGAAGCATTTTCCGAAGATCAAGTTCCTGATGCTGATGCGGGACGAACGGCTGGCAAGGCTCAAGAGCCGCTTCGACGACGCGACCACGACGCTCCATATCGCGATGGACGGCGGCGAAGTGCTTGCCGCGAACCTGATGAGCGCAGAGGGCCGCACCGCGCTGGAGGATTTCATGCGCGGCTACATGGAGAGGGAATTGCGGGGGAGCCCCCGCGTCGTCCATGCGCCGGGCTTCTCGCATTCGGACGCGCCGGCGAAACTCGTCTCGATCATCAATATGGCGAGCGTACGGGCGCTGGAGGAGAAGGTGGGCCGCCACATCCATCCCTTGCGCTTTCGCGGCAATGTCTATGTGGAGGGGCTCGCGCCCTTCGAGGATCACGACTGGGTGGGCAGGCACTTCGCCATGGGGGATGCGCGCTTCAAGGGCGTGCACAAGACGGTGCGCTGCGCGGCGACGAATGTGGACCCGGACACAGGCGCGCGCGACATGGAGATACCCCAGACGCTGATGCGCCATTGGGGTCATTCCGATCTGGGGCTTTATGCGGAAGTGGAATCGCCGGGCACGTTGAGGCCCGGCGATCGCATCGTCATCGGTTGAAGAGCGAGCCTATTCGGCGCCGCTTTCGGCGGGTGTCGCATCGGCGCGCGCACCTTCGGCGCGCGGACGGCGGCGGCGGTTGCTGCGGCGGCGCGGCTGACCGCCCTCGCCTTCGGCACCCTGCGCGGAGGTGTCGGAGGTGCTCGCCTCGGGAGCATCCTCGCCTTCCTCGTCGGAAGCGGCTTCGTTGCCGGTGCCATTCGCCTGGCCGTTACCGGCATGGCCGTTCTGGCCGCCGCCATTGTTGCCATTGTTGCCGCCCTGCTGATGCCAGGGCTGGCCCGGATGGCGCGGCTGCGGCCCGTCCGGCGCGAAATCGTTCTCGTTCTCCTCGTCCTCGTCGGGGCGGTAGGCGAGATTCGTCTGCGGGCGCTGCTGGCCTTCCTGGCCCTGCTGCGCCGCAAGGAGCAGACGGTAATAGTGCTCAGCGTGCTGATAGTAGTTTTCGGCCGCGATCCTGTCGCCGGCGGAAATCGCATCGCGTGCGAGCTGCTGGTACTTCTCGCAAATATGCGCCGCGTTGCCACGGATCTTCACATCCGGACCATTGCTGTCGTAAGCGCGGTTGGTCGAATGCTGCGGCTTGCGTCCACCACGCCCGCGAGAGCGCTTGGAGTTGTTCTGCCCCTGCCTCATATCGTTTGATTTCTCGCTACTGGTTCAACTCAGGGTCTTGGCTTCGGCACTGCCGCGCTCGAACACGATGTCCCGTCTGGACAAGATGCCTCGTTCGGACATGCCGCTTTCCGGGTCGATTTCCGGCGTTCCGCAAGCGCATGGACGCTCTCCTGGTGCGGACGGCAAAGGCTGCCGCACCGGCATCGCAAAGACGGCACACGTCTTAAGCGAAGCGGACTTCCCCAGCACACGCCTGCCGTCCCCGAGGGTTGCGGTCGGCTCGAATGCTAAGAAGTTCTGGCCTGTATCGCGCGGCCCAGCCCCGGCGCAACGATACGTTTTAAAGGCCTTAGTTCAATGCGGGCTGCCTTCAGCGCCTTTCGAACCCGATCCGAACGGCAGAACCTGCCTCGGCTCATCGTCCCTGTTTTTCGGAGGACGGGGGTTCGAGGAGCGAGGCTTTCAGCCCGGCTCGTTTTCCCTGATAAGAAAGGTAGCGTCCCGAGACCACGATTCCAACCGTTTTCTGCGTCGAAAAAACCGGAAATTCACGCCCGTGGCCATGCTGCAACGAGGGCGCGGGGGACGCCGGCGAGGTCCGGCACGATACGGGACACCCCGAAACCCGCCGCTTCGAAGATCGCGGCGACATCCTCCGCCTGCCCTGCGCCGAGTTCGACAACCGCGTAGCCCCCCTGCGTCAAATGGTCCGGAAGGAGGCGCGCAAGGGCACGATAGGCGTCGAGCCCGTCCTCGCCGCCATCGAGCGCGAGCATCGGATCGTGGAGGCGGACTTCCTCGGCGAGGTCCGCAATGTCGCCATGGGCGATATAGGGCGGGTTCGACACGGCGAGGCCGAAGCGGCCTTCGACATTCTCCGTCCACTCGCTCTCGATGAATTCGGCGCGTGCGGAAAGTCCGAGCGCCGACGCATTCGACGCCGCGACGGCGAGAGCGCCTTCCGACAGGTCGACACCGACGCCGCTCGCGTCCGGCCGCTCATGGAGAAGCGCGAGGAGAAGGCAGCCCGTTCCCGTGCCGAGATCGAGGAGGCGCGGGCGCTCGATGTCTTTCAGCAGGTCGAGAGCGGTTTCGACCAGCGTCTCGCTGTCGGCGCGCGGATCGAGCGTCTCGGCCGTGACCGTGAAGGGGAGGCCCCAGAACTCGCGCGAGCCGAGAATGCGCGAGACGGGTTCGCGCGCGAGACGGCGGCGCTCCCAAGCCGCGAGGCGCTCCTCCTCGGCGGGCGTCATGAGCGTGCCCGGCTCGCGGATCATCTCCATGTCACTCGCGCCCGTTGCGGCCTGGACGAGAATGCGGGCGTCGAGCGCGGGCGTCGGCAGGCCTGCCTCCTTCAGACGATGCGCCAGCATGCGCATCGCGTGGTCGCGCGTCGTCACGCGTCTTCTTCCATCGCGGCGAGGCGGGCGGCCTGATCCTCGGCGATGAGCGCGCCGATGAGTTCACCAAGCCCCTCGCCTTCCAGCACTTCGGAGAGCTTGTGGAGGGTGAGGTTGATGCGGTGATCGGTGACGCGGCTCTGCGGGAAATTATAGGTGCGGATGCGCTCGGAACGGTCGCCGGAGCCGACCTGCCCCTTGCGGTTGGCGGCACGTTCCTTGTCGATACGCTCGCGCTCCGCATCGAAAAGCTTGGCGCGGAGAATCTGCATCGCCCGCGCCTTGTTCTTGTGCTGGGACTTCTCGTCCTGCTGCGAGACGACGATGCCGGTCGGCAGATGCGTGATACGGACGGCGCTTTCCGTCTTGTTGACGTGCTGGCCGCCAGCGCCCGATGCGCGAAAGACGTCGATGCGGAGATCCTTGTCGGCAATCTCGACGTCCACTTCCTCGGGCTCCGGCAGCACGGCGACGGTGGCCGCCGAGGTGTGAATGCGCCCGCCCCCTTCGGTCGCCGGCACGCGCTGCACGCGATGGACGCCGGATTCGAACTTGAGCTTGGCATAGACGCCCGCACCCGAAATCGCCGCGATGATTTCCTTGTAGCCGCCGACTTCGCCTTCCGAGGCGGCAATCAGCTCGACCTTCCAGCCCTGCGACGCCGCATAGCGCTCATACATGCGGAAAAGATCGCCCGCGAAAAGCGCCGCCTCGTCGCCGCCCGTGCCCGCGCGGACTTCGAGGATGACGTTGCGCTCATCCGCCGCATCCTTCGGCAACAGCATGATTTCGACGTCGTGTTCGAGCTGCGGCAGGGCTTCGTTCAGCCGGTCGACCTCGTCGCGCGCCATCTCCGCCATGTCCTTGATGCGCAGAAGCTGTTCGGCATCGGCATATTCGCGCCGCGCGGCCAGCAGCTTGCCGATCGCCTCCGCGACGGGCGTGAGTTCCGCATATTCCTTCGAGAGCAGCACGAAACGTTCGCGCGATACATCGGCGTTCATCTCGGACTGGACGGCCTCGAAACGGGCGATGACGCTTTGCAGTTTTTCTTCGGGGATCATGGGTGTCGGGCCTTCGGGAAAATAACGTGAAGCTGCGGGCGGAAGATCGATCCGCCGGGAAATACCACAGCCTCGCTAATCCCCCGCGAGCGCGCGCGGCTCGGCCGCCGCTTCGTCGCTTGCCCGCGCAGCCTCGATTTCCTTCGCCTTGGCCTCGACGAGTTCGACGAGGTGATCGACGATCCTGTCATTCGCGATCTTGTGGTCGCTGAGGCCTGCGAGATAGACCATGCCGGAGCCCGCACCGCCGCCGGTGAAGCCGATATCGGTCTGCTCGGCCTCGCCCGGTCCGTTGACGACACAACCGATGACCGAAAGCGTCATCGGCGTTGCGATATGCGCCAGGCGTTCTTCGAGCACCTTCACCGTGCCGATCACGTCGAAACCCTGACGCGCGCAGGACGGGCAGGAAATAATGGTGACGCCGCGATGGCGCAGATTGAGCGACTTCAGGATATCGAAGCCGACCTTCACTTCCTCGACCGGGTCCGCCGACAGCGACACGCGGACCGTGTCGCCGATGCCGCCCCAGAGCAGCATGCCGAGACCGATGGAGGATTTGATCGTGCCAGTCATCAGCCCACCCGCTTCCGTCACACCGACATGGAGCGGACAGTCGATCGCTTCCGCCAGCTGCTGATAGGCGGCGACGGTGAGGAAGGGGTCGGAGGCCTTCACGCTGATCTTGAACTCGTGGAAGTCGTGATCCTGCAGGATGCGCGCATGATCGAGCGCGCTCTCGACCATGGCTTCCGGACAGGGCTCACCGTATTTCTCGAGAAGATCGCGCTCAAGCGAACCGGCATTGACGCCGATGCGCATCGAAAGCCCGTGGTCCTTCGCCGCCTGGACGACCTCGCGCACCCGCGCTTCCGAACCGATATTGCCGGGATTGATGCGCAGGCAGGCGGCGCCCGCTTCGGCCGCCTCGATGGCGCGCTTGTAGTGGAAATGGATGTCCGCAACGATCGGGATGTTCGTCTCGCGCACGATCTCCTTCAGCGCCGCCGTCGATGCTTCATCCGGGCAGGAGACGCGAACGATATCGCAGCCCGCCTCCTCGATGCGCCTGATCTGCTCGATCGTCGCCTTCGCGTCGGAGGTGAGCGTATTCGTCATCGTCTGGACGGAAATCGGCGCATCGCCGCCCACGGCCACGGACCCAACATGGATCTGCCGGCTTTTCCTGCGGGTGATGTCGCGCCAGGGTCTGATGCTCATTGTGTCACACGGGGGGTCTCACACAGGGACCTTCAAACGACAGATGGGTCCTCGGCTCTCAAACGTCAAATCAGCGGCCGCGCCAAGGCGCCAAGCCGATGCGGGGCTCAAGCGGGAGCCCGCATGATTGCGCCCCCTCATAGCAGAAATATGGCAGTGCCGCGAACGGCGCCTTATTCGACCGCAAACGGCGCAGTCGCGGACGCTTCGGCCTCTTCGGCCGGCGCTGCCTGCGGCATGGCGGCAAGAAGCGTCTCCACTTCGAGCGACTTGCCTGTGAGCACGAGGGTGGGCGGACCGGCAAGGCCAAGCGACGTGCCGTCGACCATGAGCTCGAAGGCGCTGGCATCGCGCGCGACAAGGATCACGCCGGGCGTGCGAGGCACGCGGTAGCTGTCGCCCGCGTTGAAGGTCTGCTCAATGAGCACCTTGCCCACGCCATCCTCGACGCGAATCCAGGCACCATCGCGGCGCGCGCGCACGACGACGCGGCCATCGACATTTTCCGCGCCATAGGACGTGCCTTCCGGCAACGGCGGCAGGACATCGGGCTCGGCTTCTTCGAGAGCCGCGACCTGCACTTCCTCGGCCTCCGCCACGGCTTCCGCATCGGAAATGGCGGTAACAGGGGCGGGATCGTAGACCGTCTGCGGCATGAGCG
>JACIYQ010000311.1 GCA_014359855.1 Parvibaculum sp. | reverse complement strand
AATGGAATCTCTTATAATCAGCCACGCTTGCAGCGGCAAGAAGCGGCTCGGAAAGGACCATTTGCGGCGCTGTGTGAATGATCCCATCATGCACGAATGAACATTCCGTTTGCCAACGAAAAGAAACGCCGTGAACCATCCGCACCCTGCCGCCAGCCCCTCCCTCACCGAGACATTGGTTTCGCTCATCCGCACGAAACCAGTGAACGACGCGGATATCGAGGCAGCGGCCCTTTTCACGCTCGATGCTGTCGCTAACAGTCTCGCCGGGCGGAATTCGGCGCCGGGCCGCATTCTGCTCGATTGGTGGCGTGCCTCGCCCTCCAACGCCGCGCCGGACCCGGGCCGCGAAGCCTTTTTGATGGGTGCTCTTTGCCACATTCTGGAAACTGACGACCTCCATCGGGAGTCGGTCGTGCATCCTGGCTGCGTCGTCGTTCCTGCGGCATGGGCGCTTGCGAGGAAGCGCGGAGCAACTGGACGGAGCTTTCTCACTTCCGTTCTCCACGGCTTTGAAGCGGCGTCACGGGTTGGAATGGCGGTCGGTCCGGCCCACTACAAAATCTGGCACAACACGGCGACCTGCGGGCCCTTCGGTTCGGCGATGGCGGCGGCGGGGCTGTTGGGCCTCGAAGATGGCGAGGCCGTTCATGCGCTAGGCAATGCCGGAAGTCAGTCGTCGGGTCTCTGGCAGTTTCTCGAGACCGGCGCCATGACGAAACATCTGCATGCGGGCCACGCCGCTGAAGCGGGCATACGCGCAGCCGGACTTGCCGCCTTCGGCTTTACGGGTCCTCCGAAAATACTCGAAGGCGACAAGGGATTCTTTCGGGCGGCCTGCCCCGACGCCGATCCGGAAGCTGTTATCCGGGATCCATCAGCGCCATGGCAATTGACCCGGACCTCGATAAAGCCATGGCCCTCCTGCCGCCACACGCAGCCGACGATCGATGCCGCGGAGGAACTGCGCATCCGGCTGATCGCGGATGGGCACGCGCCGGAGGACATCGCTGCTGTCGAGGTTTCGACTTACCAGGCCGCGCTCGATGTCTGCGACAGGCCGAAGGCTACGAGCGACTATGAGGCGAAGTTCTCTCTCCAGCACGCCGTTGCCGCTGGCCTGCTCCTGCCCCACGTCGATTTCGAGGCGTTCGGTCCGGAAGCGCGGCAGCGTTGTGCCGCCCTCGCAACGCGCGTGAAGGTGGGCGCCGAGAATCCCTGGGCTTCGGCCTACCCGAAATCATGGGGAGGACGCGTACGCGTAAAGCTCACCGGCGGTGAGGAATACGAAGCAGCGCGGACGAACGCCAAGGGTGACCCCGAAGCGCCGCTCAGCCGGAACGAGATGATCGCGAAGGCGGAAATGCTTCTTCGGCATGGGGACGTCGCCGCTCCTGCAGCCATCGTCGATGGGATATTGGCTCTTCCGCTGGACAGCCCCCTGCCCGACCTCAACCTGACGTAAGATTTTAGCCTGCGTTTTCCAGCATTGGCTTGACGTGGCTCAGATAAGCCTGGCCGAAGAAACCGATAAGGAGCGGCAGCCATATCCAGGCCGTTCTCCAGCGGAGCTTCATCTTCTTCTTGCCAGGCTTTTCCGGCGCGGGAGCGGCGCTGCTGGGCGCTGCTTCCGTTGCGGGTGCCGCAGCCGCGGCAGGCTCGGCGGCCGGAGCGGAAGCCTGCTCCAAGGCCAGCACTCGCGCAGCCTGACGTTCCTGGATGAACTGACGGATCATAAAAAGGCCGAGCAGCATGATGATGCTCAGCGGAATCCACGGCGACGTTAAATCAACCGGCACAACGACACTCCCCCCAAAACTCCGTTCGCGGCACTTCTGCCGTCTTTTGTCCCGTTTTGGCAAGCCTCGCGGGGGCTTGCAAAAGGGAATTCACGTTAACCATATGCTTTTCGCCGGAGAGGCCCTTTCTGCCGTCCAAAAAGCACAGCTCCCCAGGCGGAACGCGAAGAATGAGGGGATGGTCCAGGTGATCTTCTGACTTAGCGCCGCTGCTTGAGCGAAAGGACCAGAAACAGGAGCGCAACAGGTAGGGCTGCAAGGCTCGCATAGTGTTCGGGCGGGTGATGTCCGGAAACCGAGCCCTTCAGAAGCCATCCATGGCCATCAAGCCACGCTCGACGATCGTGAGCAGAAGAAGCAGCGGAACGAGCGTCCTGTAGCGCAGGCTGACGGCAAGCTGTGCAAGCGCGTAGGGAATTTGCATGGAGCCCGTCCACGCGAACAGCGCAATGATCGTGTCACGCCGTTCGGTAAGGTCCATCCCGGCAAGGACGCCTGCTCCACCGTCCGGCAGGAGAAATGGATAGATCCCGCGATGAGGTTGAGCGTGCCGGCAAGCGTCAGAAACCATGCGGACAGGAGCGCTCCGGGATTGTCGGTCTGCATCGCAATCAGAAGCGGAAACTTGATGATGCCCGCCTCGTATTCGGGCGAAGGAAACGGCGCGAGATAGGCTCGCTTCTCGGCGTCGCTCAACTGATGGGTCATACCGGGTTGCAGCATGTCCCATGGAAATGGATGGCCTCGCGCATCATGCCGGCCCATATCTTCATGAAGTCGCTCCCACCCTCGCCAAGCGGAAGGCCCGTGTTCGAAGCGATGACGCGCGCAAACCTCTCCGGGAACTCGGACACGAGATAGAGTCCGATCGTGCCGCCCCAGTCCTGGCAGAAAAGCGTGATGTCTTCGAGGTCGTTCGCGACGAGCCACTTGGACATCCAGTCGTAATGCCTCGCCAGTGTGTAGTCGTCCCGCGCCACCGGCTTATCGGATCGCCCGCATCCGACGAGATCTGCGGCGATAACGCGTCGCCCGGATTTCGCAAGCGCAGGCACCATCTTTCGGTAGAGAAATGCCCATGTCGGATTGCCGTGCATCAACAGGATAGGCGCTGCATCGGCGGGCCCCTCTTCAATGTGATGAATCCGGATGGGTGTGCCGTCTTCGTCGCGAATTTCCGTGTAATGCGGTTCGAAGTTGTAGTCGGGAAGATTTTCGAACCTCTCATCCGGTGTGCGAAGGACTTTAATTTCCTGCTCCTCGGACTTTTGTTCAACTGGCGGAAAGAAGGGCGACGATCTGACCGAGCGCCGCCACCAATGCGAGCGCGAGAGGAACCCAGAGCATCGGACCTGGATAGGCCCTGAGCATGATGCGCGTTGGAAACGAGAACGTCTCGGCGGTTGCCGCAAACTTGAAGGCGTGAGCGGGTCCGAAACGCGGGTCCATGACGAGCTCAATCATGTCGCGCCGGGTGAGGTAGCGCATGAAACCGACGATGGTCCATCCGGGATCGGGCGGAACGCGCCACGCATCGAAATAGCCGCCAACCTTTCGCGCCACGATCGCCGGATGTCCTCCTCGTGCGAGGAGCGCGCGCAGGAAGACTTTGTGTAGCGGTTGAGCAGGACCGAACCGGACACCAGCTCGCCTGTCTCAGGATCGGGAACAGGACCGGGCTCGATCTTCACGAGGTTGAGCATGACGAACTCGCGCCCGTCGTCAGCCTCGAGAAAACGGCGCATCGTCTCGACGTCGTTGCGCTCATCGCCGTGAATGGATTGCGCCCTGACGAGATAGCTCTGTATCTCGTCAGGGCGCAGAGGCCCGCGCCAATTGCGGTACCAGCCGAAGAAAACCACGCCAGCGGCAAACGCTAGGCCCCAGCCCCAGAGCCCGGATTCGTAAAGCACCTTATCGTTGTAGCGGCGGGGATTAATTGACATGAAAAATGTCAAAATATCAACAGGGCAAAACCAACGCCCGCAGCGTCTGACGCACTGCCCAGAACGTTGGATATGAGGTGGCGGATGGGGTGTCCGTTTCCGCCCAATACGCTGACATCCGCCAACATCCAAAGAGTTGTTGTGCCACAAGGTTTTTATGGACATTTCGCGTCCGCCGCGCTCTTGTGATATCCGGTAACATCCGGCTCGCATTTGTGGGTTGGCTTGTGGGTAACACAGTTAGGCGGATGAAATCGCATGGCGCGGTCGCAGCACAAACTCACGGCGGTAAAAGTCGCAAGGCTGACGAAGCCTGGCAGGTATGGCGACGGCGGCGGCCTTTGGCTTCAAGTCGCGGCGGGTGGTTCGCGCTCGTGGTTGTTTAGGTTCATGCGCGACGGCAAGGCGCGAGAAATGGGGCTGGGGGCGCTCATGACCGTGACCTTGGCCGAAGCGCGCGAAAAGGCGCGAGAATGCCGCAAGGCGCTATCTGAGGGGCTGGACCCTATCGAGGCGCGGGACGGTATCCGCAAGGCGGCAGCGGTCGACGCAGCGCGGGCCGTGACGTTCCGGGAAGCGGCCGAGAGGTACATCGAGGCGCACCGCCCCGGATGGAAGAACGCAAAACATGCTGACCAATGGGGATCGACGCTCGAGGCATACGTCTATCCGACAATCGGCGCCCTGCCCGTTGCGGCGGTCGACGTGGCGCTCGTATTGAAGTGCATCGAACCAATATGGTCGACGAAGCCGGAAACGGCGGGGCGGGTGCGCGGCCGGATCGAATCGGTACTGGATTGGGCGGCGGCACGAGGCTATCGCACCGGCGACAACCCGGCCCGCTGGCGGGGACACCTCGACAAGCTTCTGCCGCCAAAAAGCAAGGTGGCAAAGGTGAAGCATCACGCCGCCATGCCCTATGCCGACGTTCCCGCGTTCATGGCGGAATTGCGGGACCGGAGCGACAATAGCAGTCGGTGCCTTGAATTCGCCGTTCTGACCGCCTCGCGCACCGGGGAGGCGATCGGTGCCCGGCTTGAGGAAATCGACCTCAGCGCGAAAGTCTGGACCATACCGGCCGAACGGATGAAGGGCGGACGCGAGCACCGAGCCCCACTCTCCGATCGCGCGCTTGAAATCGTCCGCAGCATGCCTCGCGAGGGCGATTTCGTCTTTCCCGGCGCCAAGGCGGGCCAGCCACTCTCAAATATGGCCCTGCTCATGACCTTACGCCGCATGGGGCATGAGGATCTCACGGCGCACGGCTTTCGATCGTCTTTCCGGGATTGGGCGGCGGAGCAAACCGCGTTCCCGAACGAAGTGGCCGAAATGGCGCTCGCCCATGCCGTCGGCGACAAGGTTGAGGCCGCCTATCGCCGCGGCGATCTTCTCGCGAAGCGGCGGCAACTCATGGACGCATGGGCCAAGTTTTGCTCCTCGCCCCGCACCGCCGGCGCCGACGTGCTGCCGATCAAAGGCATGCGCGCATGACCAAGGCCAAAGCGAGGGCAAAAGTCGGCTGGAATGGCATCGCCTATTGGTCCGTACCTTTCGAATGGGGCGCGGAACAACGCAACACGCTCACGGGGGCCGATTTACCTCCCGAAGTCATCGACCGCCTGGCCGAGCTCGTCGGGGATAAAATCGGGCAACGCAAGGCGGGCATCCCGTCATGGGATGAACAGGCGGCAGGAATTCGCCCGCTGCAACATCATGCCGAATCTCTCATGCGCGCAATTTTGGATATGGACGAAATGAGCGCGGGCAGGCTTCAAGCCGGACTGCACAAGGATCACCCCGATTTGTGGAAAACGCTTCCGGGGATACTCGCCGCCGTGGCCGAAGTGGCGGGCGCCGCGCTCACCCAGGCAGAAGGCCGAAGCCGAAAAACCTTTGCATCGGATCAAATCGCAATCGCCGCGTCGGTGCGCGCGATTTTCGAGGCGAACGGTTTGGCCGTGCCTGATAGCGACACCGGAAGCGCCGCCATTGCGCTCGCCGCCGTGCTCTCAGCATTGAACCTCCAGTGCCGATCTCCTCGCTACTATTTCCAACCGAACTGATCCGCGTAAATTTCCGCCCCTCGCGCGGGGCGAAGGCTTACGCTGAAACCAGTCGTGACCGCGAATAGCGTTCTCCACGTCCGACAACATCCGGACGGAAACGGAGAACCAAAATGCTCGACACCTTTCTGAGACTCGACGACGTGAAAAAGGCGACCGGACTAGGCCGCTCGACCATTTACGACCTCATGGGAGAGACACCGCCGCGCTTCCCAAAGCCGGTCAAGATCAACGGCGGGAGGGCGATCGCGTGGCTCGCTTCCGAAGTTGCGAGATGGCAGCAAGAACGAGTTGCGGCACGAGACGGTGAGGCCGCATGAATGCGCGTCTCAAAAGCGACGAAGCCCGCCGCTGCGGTGACAGCGAACGGGCTTCGGGAAGGCTTCTTCGACAGGAAGAACTTCCAAGCTAGTTTCCCCACGGACGAAAATCAACCCGGCCGTTTTCTGAAACACGGACGCCGGCGCATCGTCGCCTGGTGCGCGGTGCCGGCATGATGGTGCCCTCAGCCGATTTCGATTGGGACGGCGAAGATGCCGACTCCATCGTGCTCAGCGCGCAACCCGCAACCGCGATCTATCGGAACGCGCGAGGCTGCATTGTGATCCGCCAGCGCGATCCATACGACGACGACGCGGACAGCGTGCTGCTTGTGCTCCCGGAGAATGCCGGCGCCCTGGCACGCGCGATCCTAGCGGAAGCTGGCGATGGGGGGCAGCTCGCGCTCCCTGCGCCGGTTGTTTCCAACCATTCCCGGACGGCGGCGGCCGAACGGCAACGCAGATACCGGGAGCGGAAGCGTGACGGTGACGTAACGCGTGACGGGGTGACGGTCACGCAGCGTGACAGCGTGACGGGTGGCGCATGACGGAAGTGAAGCTTTACTTCGCGCCGCTTCCGCCTCGCGCCATTGCCGACGACCGCCTTTCCGGTCTCGATCTTCGCGTCCTAGCGTGCATCGCCCTGCATGATCGCATGAGCGGGAAGCTGAAAAAAGGGCAAGGCTGCACGGCCGGAAACAGGACGCTGGCGACGGAAATCGGCTGCGATTATTCGCGCCTGTCCGCCTGCATTACGAAGCTCGGAACGCTCGGCTATGTCGAGAAGACGGCGCATCCGCTCAACCGTCGCCAGCGTGTCTATCGCGTGATCTACACCGACGACGACAGCTCATTTGTGAAGGGTGAGAGTTTGCCGCCTCGCAAACAAAAGCCCGATATAGTTTGCCAAGATTTTGAAGATGTTCAACCGGATCAAGGGCTTACAGATGTAAATATATTCCGTGAAACGGAGAAGATATTCCGTAGAAACGGGGAAAGAAACTCACCTGAAGGTGCGCGACCCTTCGGGCTCGCGATGCCTGCCAAGGTAGGAAATGGAAACGAAGGATCAGCAATCGCACAATTCGAGAGGGTATGGAAACAAGGCGAGAGAAACCCCGAATGGGTAGCCGCCTGGCTCGAATATCTCGAAGCGGTTCACGCTGACGGCGCGATGGGCGATCCGAACGCGGAGCGTGCCGGCCGCCTCTGCGGCGATCTATACGCTTGGCTGGAGGATCGCGAAGCCGATGCCTAGCCCTTCCTCCTCCGCGATCCGAAAACGCCGCCAGCGCGACCGCGAGCGCAATGGCATCCGCGTGTTGCGCGGTCTCGAGCTCGAAATCGCGCCCGGCGTCATCGTCCGTGAACTCGAAATTCACTCCGACGATGCCGAGCAATGGTTGCTCGAAACGCGCCGCATCACCCATGCAGAACTCGACCACGAAAACCTCGTAGACGAAGCCGTGAAGGCCGCGATTGTCACGCCGTGACATGCCTCCCGAAAAACCGGAGTAAAAAAATCGCATGAAAGTTTTTCCGCGCCCGACACCTGTAAACCTCACCCCGCTTCAAGCACTCGCAGAGCGTGTCCGCACCTGGACGCCGCCGCCGAAGCCGGAAGCTCTTGTCGTCGCCGAAGCGAAGCGCACCGCTGCGACCAAAGCGCGCGCCGAAATCGAGGCGCGGTGCCGCGAGATTTATCGGCGCCATCAAGCCGCCAACGACGGCGGGCACGAAGCACAAGCCGACCGCCCGACATGGGCCGAGTCGAAGGCGATCAACGAAGAACTGGACGCCGCGACGGCCGCAGTCGACCGGTGCCGATCCGAAATCGAGGAAGCCGCCGGCCCGTGGCGCCGCGAAGTCACGTCCGCCCTCATCGCCGAAACCGAGCCCGTCCGCGACGTGTTGCTTGGGCTCAACGCAGACTTGGAAGCCGCGTTCGAGATTTTGAAAAACATCCAACACCACGCCGCGCACGCGCGCGCCGGCGTGCCGTGGATAGTGCGACAGTGCGATGAAGCCCTGCCCGCGCTTCTCGCCGCCAAGCGCATCCTGGATGTGGACGGAAGGATTTAAAAATGGCGGACATGAACCTTGAGGATCGATGGGCGGCGGACTCCGCATATCGCGCGGCCCGCCATCGCCGCGCCGAAGATCGCGAGGACCGCCAGCGCCTTGCCGCCGCCGTGGAAAAGCGGCGGAAGCGTGCGACGACGACGGCCGACACGCTGGTATCCGAATTTCTTGTGCGCGCGGAAGCTATGCGCCGCGCCCTTGTCCTAGCCGCCGCTCACGCCGCGCCGGGGGTGCACAAGGTCGAACTCGAAATGTTCGGAAGCATCAACGCGGAAACCGAAATCGAATTTGTGGGCGCAATCGTCGCAAATCCCGCCGCCGCTGAAATCGAAATCCGCATCGACAGTCGCGGCGGACTCTGCGAGCACTCGGAAGCCGTCGCGCTCGCCATCGCCGCACACCCCGCCGCCCGGAAGGTTGCGATCATCGTCGGCGAATGCGCCTCCGCCGCTTGCCTCGTCGCGCTCGCCTGCCCCGAACGCCTCGCCGATGCGTTCGCGACCTTTCAGCCGCACGCGACCTACATCCAGAGGCCGGACGGCAACCGGAAGCCACCGGAAGAACTCACGCCGGATGATCGCGCCGCGTGCGAAGCCGCCGATAAGATCGAAATTCTGTTCGCCGAAGCCCGCCGCATCCCGCCGACAGTCTACAAAAATTTACTCGCCGCCGACGCGCCGCTCGACTCGGCATTCGGAATCGAAGCCGGATTTTTTACCGGAACGTGGAACGGTGAGAGACGAGCCGAACGCGCCGCGCCGCGTGCCGTTGCGGTTGCAGAATCCGACGTCGGCATCCCCGATTTTTACGAGATCGAAACGGTCACCGGCGAAGTAGCCTTGATTCCAATGAACAAAGCGCTTGTCGCGAACATGGCGAAAGCGATGCAGCGCCGCGAATCCTTCTCCTGCTTCGACTTGCCGTCGCAGATTTTCGACGCCGCCGCCGACCTCGCGGGGCTCGCCCATGGGTGATGCATCTCGCCGCAATCTCCTGGGCTTCACCATCACGACGGCCGGCCGCATCCGAATGCAGCTCGCCGACGGAACGACGCATCAGTTTGAAGATCCCGCCGCCGACGCGGAAATGATCCGTACGCTTGCGGAAAACAACGCGCTCGCGACTGACCGTCTGGAACCGGGAGCGGAATTCATCGCAAGCCCGGCGCGCGGAAATGCGGGCATCTGCTTTTTACGAGTTGAAAAGGGGCCGGTCCAATGACTTCGGGCGAACCGAAAAACGAAGATTCCTCGCGCGGCCGTGGCCGTCCGGGCGGGGCTCCGGCGGCGGGCGGTGAAGCGCCGCCCGCCGACAAGGCGGACCTCCCCACCGGCAGCGCCCGCCCCGTTCCTGCCCCCGGCTCCTACGCGGCCACCCTCGCCACTGCCGCCGAAAGCTTCCTCCCCCTCAGCGGCGACTGGCCCGCCGACGCCGACGCCCTGCGCGTTGACGGCGACTGCCTCGCGCCGAACATCGCCAGCGGCGATCATGTCGTCGCCGCGCCGAACGAAACTCCTCAGCCGGGCGACCTTGTGGTTGCGTGGCTCAAGGGTGCGGAAATGCCTGTATGCAAGCGCCTCATGGGCTTTGCCGATGGTGCGGCTCGCCTCGAGGACAACCCGCGGGCTTGCTTCAAGGTGCCGGGTGGCCGGATCGAAACCATGCACAAGGTCATCCACGTGGCGCGCGGCGGGGGAGTGACGCCCGTTCCGGCCATCAACAGGGCCGCAGACCTCCCAATGGTGAAGCCGATCGGGCGCGGGCGCGGGTTCGACTATTGGTCGATCGACGCCCCGGCCGGGTACGCCGAAGGTTGCAGATACGGGCACGAGCTCGGGCTTGCCGTGGGGCAGTATGCACTCGGCTCTAGCGGAGCTTTTGTCGGCACCCTGCTCGGCCCGGTTGCCGAATCGCAGTCAAGCAAGGCGCAGATTGCCCCTCACCGCGCGAATGGGGAACGTGGGGTCGTTATTGGCTTCTGGAACACCATTGGCGACCTGCTCACGGCCGGGGCGACGGCTTCCACCATCATCGCCCTTCGCGACCTCTACCGTGAGAGAGAAGCGGACTATGCCGCCGCGCTTGAACGGGAGCGGAAAGAAAACGCCGCCGAACGGAGTGAGCGCGCAAGGCGGGCCACGTTGATCGGCGCGGCAAAGAGGCGGGCGGCACGGAAGGCAGCCTAGGCCCCCGCATTTCGACGCAGAGAAGCCCCGCCCCGCGAATATCGGAGGCGGGGCTTTTCACGCCGGCGTGATCCTGAAACCTCGCGGCGTCACGAGGTTTCAACGGCGCCACATAGTGACGCAGAGCGGTTGGACGGCGCGCGTGAAGACGTAAGGGATCACGACCATTGCCGCCGAGACCGCCGCTGCCGCCGCTTGCCGGGGCGCCCCGGTGGCTTCCTTCAGCCCGACATATAGGCCGAACGCCGCGACACAGGCGGCACCGATGGTGACGATCCAGCACGCGGCCACGATAACCAGCGCCACAACCTCGCCTGGTGTGAATTTCCTCGGTTCTATCATCGAAATGCGCCCCCGGCCGCTTCGCCTTGGTTAGACTTTCCGACGACGCAGGCGGCACGATCGCCCGGCGACTTGTCCGCGAAGACGCCGAAAGCATCGAACTGGCGACGCTCAATCCGCCGGAAACGCGGACGTTTTTCCGCGATCAGATTGCTGCGGTTCATCGCATCGTCGGCTTTTCATCGCCGGACTGAGGGAATCAACATGACCAGGAACAAACCGAAGGAACCGACCGAGCGCCTATTCGCGATCGCCAGAGCCGATCTTGAAGCCCTCACCATCAAGGACATGGGTCTGCTCTATGACGGTGTGTGGGCCGCCGTGGAGGCCGAGCAGGCGGCGCAACGCGCGCTCATTCATGCAAGATGGCGCATGGCGAAGATCAAGGCCGCCAGCATCGCCGACGCCATCTCGCTGGTCGATTTCGTGCGAACGGAAGCCGTCATCGAAAGGCACGGGGCGTCCGACGCGCCTTATGGTCTGGGCACGCTTTCCGTGCGCCTGCTGGCGAACGCTCTTGCCGTTCTCAACCGCATGGCAGCCCGGCCCGCCTTGGTGGCATGATCGAAGCCCGGCGCGCTCGAACGCGCGGGTGAGGTGGAGCGGCGGCGCGGAAGGACTCGCGCTGCCGTTTTCCATTTCGACGGATCGCCGCCGGGCAGGCATGAGGCGGCCCCAAAACTGCACTGATCCGCACCGGAACGCGCGCCGGTGACGTCGATTTCCGCGACATCCCCTACCCAAAATTCTGCGCAATGCGACATCGGTTGACCCCCGGTCGCTAATTCGCGGCGCTAAAAGCAAAGGCCCGAGACGGTTCAGCCCCCAAATGCCCTAGGGATTACCCTCCCCCCTCCTCAAAGTGTGTATTTGGGCGCATTTATTCCTTGACGAGCGTACTCAAAAGTATACATTCATACACATGAAAAGTGGGGACGCTATAAAAGCTCTTGAGGCCGATGGGTGGGTCGAAGTTGCCCAGGCCGGAAGCCACAAGCAGTTCAAGCACTCCACGAAGCCGGGCCGCGTGACGGTCCCGCACCCCAAGAAAGACTTACCTATTGGAACGCTGCGCTCGATTGAAAAGCAAAGCGGATTGAAACTGAGGTGAATGAAAATGGCGAGCTATATCGCGATCATCCATAAGGATGCCGAGAGCGATTACGGCGCCTCGTTTCCCGATTTTCCGGGGGCGGTCTCTGCCGGCTCCACCGTAGACGAAGCCCGCGCCGGGGCGGCGGAGGCTCTTGGCCTGCATATTCGAGGCATGGAGGAAGACGGACAGGCGATCCCGGAGCCGTCCTCTCTTGAAGACGTCATGGCCCTTCCAGACTTCGCCGATGGCGTCGCCGTTCTGATCGACGCGCCGAAGACGGCCAAGGCCGTCCGTGTAAACATCACGGCGGCGGAAGACGTCCTGAACCGGATCGATGCCTATGCCGAGGCCAACGGCTTCACGCGGTCAGGATTTCTCATCAAAGCGGCGCTGGATAAAATGCACGCCGCCTGAAACGCAAAAAGCTCGTTCACCTGGCCCCACAGCGCGCCCGTGCGCGTTCCGGTCCTGCGCAGGAGAGGACCAGCGGGGACGACAGAAGCGCGCCAGCGCCTCGCTATGGCCCGGCATCGCGCCGTTCACGCACGCTTGAGGTTGAGGGGTAGGGGGAGATCAATCCCTGTGACCGTTACGCCTCAGACCGTATCGGTCCCTCGCGTGCAGAATCGCGATTTGAACTTTCGCGGGAATGCAATTCGGGGACGCAACCTCGCGTTGCATCCTCGTCGGCTGCATTGCGTTGACGGATCGACGGCCGCCCCGATCCGCTATTGGAAATTTGCGGCTTTCTGCGGAAAATGACGCTATGGCGTGCGCCCCGTCAGGCCGGAAGAATCGGGCATCCCCCTGCCGCTTGCGTTTGTGGGTTAGATCGTGGGTAGACCCAAAAACAACGATATAAGTCATTGATTTTATTGATTTTATGGCGGATGGGGTGGGATTCGAACCCACGGTGGGCGTTAACCCACGCCGGTTTTCAAGACCGGTGCCTTAAACCACTCGGCCACCCATCCAGTTCCTTGGTTATCCTTTGAGAAGCCGTTTCTCAACCGGGAATCGTTGCGAAGGCCGGAAAGATGTCAGCGGCCGATCTTGAACGTGGCGCTTCCCCTCGCAACCAGCTCTCCGCTTTCGTTGCGCAGCTCCCCTTCGGCAAACGCAATCGATCTGCCGCGATGGCGGACCCACCCCTCTCCGATCAGCTTGCCCTTGTCGGCACGCCCAACGAAGCTCGTTTTCAGTTCAAGAGTGACTTGCGGCGTGCCCGGCACCTCATGCGTGAGCCTTACCGCATGACCGCACAATCCGTCGAGCATGGCAGACAGAAAGCCGCCAAAGATGCGTCCACCGCGATTGACAAAGGCGTCGCCGGCATCGAACGAGGCGCGAATATAGCCTCGTGCGGGATCCTTTTCGAGCACCTTCTTGCCGAGCGTCACGGCCGCGGGCGATTCCCAATCCGGATCGAGCGTGGGATTGTCTGCCGCTTCGCTCATGCTTCTTTCTCCTTTTACTCATCCGCCGGGGCCGGCCCCACCGGACGTTCAGGAGGTCGGATTGGGGAACGGCGGCACGAATGTCTTTTTGAAGCGCTCCTTGCAGGCGGCATGTTCCGCAGAAAGGAGTTCATATCCCTCCGCGGTGCATGCCTTGTCCGCGCGATACTCGGCGACACCGTTATTGGTGCAGCCGCGAAGGTCGGGGTCCCACAGAAAGACACAAACCATGGGAATATAGCGTTCATTGCACGGAAGTTCGCGAATGTATTTCTGCTGCTCCGGTGTCCGCCGGTTCCACCAGGCGATGCCATCGGCCGGCCTGGTGCCGTTTGTCTCGCTATTGATGCAGTCGGGAATATCCGACAAGCCTTGAGCGTCCGAGCCTTGTGCCGCGGCACTCCCGGTGCAAGAGCCAGCGATGCAAAGGCCAAGACCCAGCAGCACACAGACCTGAACCAGAATTTTCATAATTCACCTGCCCGATCAGGACGAGGCTGGGAAAGGTGACACGAAGGTCTTCTTGAACTCTTCCTTGCAGGCGGCATGCTCCGCGGAAAGCAACTCGTACCCCTTCTTGCTGCATGCCTTGTCCGCGCGATATTCCGCGACGCCGGTTAGTGCAGCCCCGCATGTCGGGATCCCACAGAAAGACGCAGACCATCGGAATATATCGTTCCTCGCAGGGAAGCTCGCTCCATCAGCTTGTCGAACCAGGCGAGCTTGTCTTGGGCAATCGCCTTGAGGCCGTCGGCCGCCTCGGGGAGGCAGCGCATACGGTCCTTGAACATCGGAAGTCCCTCGGAAAAACGGAAACCGTTCGCCAGCGGCTCACAGACGTTCAGGTCGACGCGGCGCGTCCACATGCGTGTCTCGGCGCGCTCCTCCGGCGTCGTGCCGATCAGCGGTCCGCCGGGAAACTTTTCGTCCAGATACTCGCAAATCGCGGTGATTTCAGAGAGATAGCTGCCGTCATCGAGCTCAAGCGAAGGTGACTGACCTGCCGGGTTCTTTGCGAGGTAGGGCTCCTTTCGATTTTCGGCCTGCATAATGTCGATCTCGATGAAGGCTTTCGTCGCGGAAGGAGGATTCTCCGTATCCGCGACGTCGAATGCGACCGCTCTCTTCTTTATTTCGTCCGGATTTGCCGGACTGGCCGTCGGCTGGCTGCTTGACCGGTACGACCCTCGCTGGATCGTGACCTTCGGTGCGCTTCTCTCAGCCAGCGTCCTCGCAACCGCAGGTCACGTCGGTGAGCTGTGGCAGCTATATGGCTTCTACGCGCTTTTTGGGGTTGGCAATGCCGCCGTCGCTGTCATCCCGGGAATGACAATCGTTGCGCGCTGGTTCACAAGGCAGAGGTCGAAGGCAATTGCCTATGCGTCGACCGGACTTTCGCTCGGCGGCATCGTCTTTACGCCGATTTCCGCGACACTGGTTGAAAGATATGGTCTCGGTGAAGCCGCGTACTGGCTGGCAATCGTTCTCGTGCTTGGCGTTGTACCGATTGCACTGATCATGCTGCGCCGGAGCCCCGGGGTGATCGGCCTCGCGCCGGACGGCGATCCACCGCAGCGCAAGGCAGATGGCAGCCTCATGCCGCCGGACGGCATCGCGTTCGAGGACGCTATTCGCAGCCGCTTCTTCGTTCTTTGCGCGACCGCCTTCGTATTCTCCATGATGGCGCAGGTGGGCTCTCTGGCACATCAGTTCCGCCTTGTGGCGACGCGCACTGGCGATGATCACGTCGCTGCCCTCGCCGTCTCGATCATGGCGGCCTCAAGCATCGCCGGACGCCTCATCGGCGGCTCGCTGCTCTCTCGTATTGCGTCGAAGCATTATCTCTATGCGATCTATGTGTTGCAGGGCGTTTCTTTCTGCGCCTTTGCCTTTGCCGAAGACGTGGTGGCGCTCTTTATCGTCTCCGCGATGTTCGGAGCGACGGTCGGCAACATGCAGATGATGCAACCGCTGATCATGGCCGAAGCATTCGGATTGAAGGCCTACGCGCGGATTCTTTCCGTGGCGCAGATGATTACGACCTGTGCGAACGCCGCGGGCCCAGCCCTGCTTGGCTTCCTCTATATGACGGCGGGAGGTTACCAGACCGCCTATCTCGCGATCACTGTGTCGTCGGTGCTGGGTTTTGCAAGCCTCTATGCCGCGGGACCGGTCAGGGCCTTGATCGACGCGCAAGAGAAGGACCTACGTCCCTGAAATGGCTCATGGATTTTACATGGCACCGCCGCTAGACTGCGCCCCACCCTCACTCATCTCCTACGGACTGTCATGAAACTGCCATCGAACTTTTACAAATCGCTCGCGATCGGCGCTCCGGACCCCTATCGGGAACTCCCGGTGGCACTCGAACGGATGATCCACTTTTTCCCCGGCCATAACGAAAAGGTCCGGGCGCGGGTCGGTGACATGATCCCGCAGGTGGACGTTCTCCTTGGCAACCTCGAGGACGCGATCCCAGCCGACCAGAAGGAGGCCGCGCGCAAGGGCGTGATCGAGGTCGGCAAGGCACACGAATTCGGTTCGACCGGATTCTGGGTGCGGATCAATCCTCTCAACAGCCCGTGGATGCTCGACGACGTCATGGAACTGGTGGCCGAGATCGGCGACAAGCTCGACGTCATCATGCTGCCCAAGGTGGAAGGCGCCTGGGACATCCACTATCTCGACCAGCTTCTCGCCCAGCTCGAGGCAAAACACAGTCTCAAGAAGCCGCTCCTCATTCATGCGATCCTCGAAACGGCGCAGGGCGTGAAGAATGTCGAGGATATCGCAAGCGCATCGCCGCGCATGCACGGCATGAGCCTCGGGCCTGCCGACCTCGCGGCTTCGCGCAAGATGAAGACCACCCGCGTTGGCGGCGGCCATCCCTTCTACCGCGTGCTCGAAGACCCCAGGGAAGACGGCAGCCCGCGTGTCGCCGCACAGCAGGATCTCTGGCACTACACCTTCGCAAAGATGGTGGATGCCTGCGTCGCAAACGACATCAGGCCCTTCTACGGTCCCTTTGGCGACATTCAGGATCTGGATGCCTGCGAGCAACAGTTCCGCAATGCGTTCCTGATGGGATGCGTCGGCGCCTGGTCGCTGCACCCGAACCAGATCGCAATTGCCAAGCGCGTCTTCAGTCCCGATGCGGATGAAGTGATCTTCGCCAGGAAAATCCTCGACGCCATGCCGGATGGCACCGGCGTCGCCATGATCGACGGCAAGATGCAGGACGACGCCACCTGGAAACAGGCGAAGGTGATTGTGGACCTGGCGAGGAAAGTTGCGGAAAAAGATCCCGACCTCGCCAGGGCCTACGGCTTCTGATCTGTCTTACGACAACGTCGCGAGCGCGGCGGGGTTGAACGCCATGAGCTTGTCGAACGCGCCCTGATGCACCTTCTGCGCCCATGCCGGGTCGACGAGAAGCGCGCGACCGACGCCGACGAGATCGAATTCACCCTTCTCCAACCGGTCCAGAAGCTCGTCGATACCCGTCGCCTCCGAGCTCTCGCCGCCAAAGGAGGCGATGAACTCGCCGGACAGGCTGACGCTGCCGACCGTGATGCTGGTCTTGCCGGTGAGCTTCTTCGTCCAGCCCGCGAGGTTGAGGTCCGATCCCTCGAACTCGGGCTCCCAGAAACGGCGCTGCGAGCAATGGAAGGCGTCCACGCCCGCGTCGGACAGCGGCTTGAGGAAAGCTGCAAGTTCGTCCGGCGTCGTGGCGAGCTTCGCCGTGTAGTCCTGTTGCTTCCACTGCGAGAAGCGCAGGATCAGCGGGAAGTCCTTGCCGGCTTCGCGGCGGATCGCCTCGATGATCTCGACGCCAAAGCGCGTACGCGCAACGAGATCGCCGCCATATTCGTCCTCGCGCTGGTTGGTGCCTTCCCAGAAAAACTGGTCGATCAGATAGCCGTGCGCACCATGGACCTCGACCCCGTCGAAACCGGCTTCGCGAGCATCGGCTGCCGCGCGGCCAAAGGCTTCGACCGTGTCCTTGATCTCCTGCTTCGTCATCGGCTCGGAACGCTTCTTGCCCGGTGCAACGAGGCCCGAGGGACCGTGGCTCGGCAGCCCTGGATTGGTTGCCTTCTCGGAGTTGCGCGTCATTCCGACATGCCATATCTGCGGCATGATCTTGCCGCCCACGGCGTGCACTTCCTCGACCACACGCTTCCAGCCCTTGAGCGCATCTTCGCCCCAGAATTGCGGCACGTTGGGGTCGCCCGTCGCTACGGGCGAATTGATCGTCGTTCCCTCGGTGATGATGAGGCCGCATTCAGCTTCGGCGCGCCGGCGATAATAAGCGGCGACTTCCGGACCTGGAACGCCGGCTGGCGATTTCGAACGCGTCATGGGCGCCATGACGACGCGATTGGGCAACTCGAGCCCGTTGAGTATAAAGGGCTCGAACAAGGGGGCCGCGGAACGGCTCATGGATTTTTCCTCGAGTGGGTGAGATTTCGATAGCCGCCATATGGGGCATTTGTTACCGAATGGCAATGCTGCGTCGCAACTCCCTGTTATGCCAATGGTTTTTCCCGGCGGGGCCAACTGTTACAGTCACGTATGTTTCGAGAAACGGAAGCTGGCCATGCAAGTTAACCGGGAAGCAAAGTTCAGGATCGGACAGGTCGTCCGGCACAGGTTTTATCCCTTTCGGGGGGTGATCTTCGACGTCGATCCGACTTTCAACAATACCGAGGAATGGTGGCAGTCGATCCCCGAGGAAGTCCGTCCGCGCAAGGACCAGCCCTACTATCACCTGCTGGCCGAGAACTCGGACACCGAATATGTCGCCTATGTTTCCGAACAGAACCTGCTGCCGGATGAATCTGGCGAGCCCGTGCGCCATCCCCAGGCGCAGGAACTCTTCGGTCCGATGAAGGACGGTTTCTATCCGGTCCGCGCAAAATCCGCACACTGATTCCCTGTCGAACCGTGCTAGACCGTGTTCCAGGTAAATGCGCGAAGATGCATGACGGTTAAAGGGGCACCGGGTTGCGGCGAGACAGACGAACCTATCTGATCCGCAGGATCGTGGATGGCTGGAACAGGTTCTATGTGAACCGCTTTATCGTACCGGCCTTCGATTCTGTGGGCCCGGGCATGGACGTGTCGAGCCCGCGCAACATCGGGATATGGGGCGCCGGGATCAGGGCAGGCAGCCATCTTCATCTGCACGCCTCCCATGGCAGTCTCGTACGTCTCGCGACATGGCGCACCGGCGAGCGCGAGGGCCGCATCGTCATCGGAGATTGCGTGCTCATCAGCCCGGGAACGCACATCGTCGCATCCGAGGAAATCGTCATCGGCAGCGACACGATGATTGCGAGCAACTGCTACATCTCGGATTCGGACTGGCACGACACTTACGATCGCACGGCCGAACTCGACAAGCACAAGCCGATCAGGATTGGCGAGAATGTATGGCTGGGTGTGCGCGTGATCGTGGGTAAAGGCGTCACGATCGGCGAAAACAGCATCATTGGCGCCGGCGCCGTGGTCACGCAGGACATTCCCGCCAACTGTATCGCGGCCGGCAATCCGGCTCGCGTGGTGCGGGAACTGGATCCGGCGCGCGAATTCAGGAGGCGTTCGTCGTTGTTTCGGGACCCCGAAAGGCTCGAGCGCGATATGGACAATCTGATGCGCTATATCCTGCGGGAGAACACGACTCTCGGATGGCTCCGGAGCGTGTTCTCGCCGTCACGGACGGACTGACGTCAGGATTTCGGTGCGGGTATGGCAGCAATCGCCTTGGAGATGCCGTCGAGTTTCACCGGTACATTCACGTCGCCCTTCCCCACGAGCCGGAAGGCAATCTTCATCTCAGTACCGTTCTTGATCGCGTCGAGCCGCTCCTTGGTCAGGAGTATCTCGGTCTGGCAACCGCCCGGCAGGCAATACAGGAACTGCTGGCTGAACTTTTCCTTGTCGTCCACGTTCCAGCCTATGCCCGCCGGAAGAAAGGTTCCGAGCGGCGTGATGGCGAACATGAACAGATCCTGCTTACCGTCTTCGTTGACGTCTTTGGGGCTGTAGCCGATCCCGACATAGGCGATGGATTGCTTGTCTTCGCCGATCCGGACGTCGACAAAGGCGTGGCACTGCTCGGCGCCCGCCTCGTTCTTTTCGCAGCGGGTGCTCCAGGTGCCGAAATTTTTGGTGTTTGCCTCCGGCTGGGCGCCTGCGCTCTGTGCGCCGGCCGGGACGAGACCGGCACCAGCGATGAAAGCCGCAGCGGCGACGCCGGAAAGCAAGCGTCGAAGTAGCATGATTGAAATCCTTTCGGGAGCTGAGCAAAGCATTTCTGCCGGCCGCGATCACGACCTGCATTGAGCGGTACCCTCGCATTTCGGCATAAAGAAGGCACAGGGAATCTTTGAAGAATCGGCGGATTTGCTTAACTTTGCTGGTCTTAACCACGTCCGGTCACGCACCGGAAAGCGGAATGCGCCGATGAACTTCCTTTTGACGCCGGGAAGAGGCTTGTCTGCGGCCCTTGCAGCCCTGGCCGTTCTGTTCTGTGGGGCTCTTCCGGCCACGGGAGCCAGCCATGCAATCGCCATGCATGGCGATCCTCTCTACCCGCCGGATTTTGCACATTTCGGCTATGTCAACCCGGATGCCCCAAAAGGTGGCTCCATCGCCTTCGGTGCGACCGGTTCCTTCGACAGCCTCAACCCTTTCATCGTGCGCGGCACTGCCGCCATCGGTTTGCGCGAGCATGTGTTCGAGAGCCTGCTGGCGCGCGGCTATGACGAACCGTTTACGTTGTACGGCTTGCTGGCCGAGGCGATCGAGATGCCGGACGACAGAAGTTCCGTCATCTTTTCGCTCAACCCGAAGGCACATTTTTCGGACGGCAAGCCCGTCACGGCCGACGACGTGATCTATTCGCTCGAAACACTGAGGGACAAGGGGCGGCCGAACTACAAGACCTATTATTCGAAAGTGGAGAAGATCGAGAAGCTTGGGCCGCGCAAGGTGCGGTTCGTTTTCGGGGCCGAACGCGACCGCGAAATCCCGCTTATTCTGGGCCTCATGCCGATCATCCCGAAGCACATATACGAGCAGCGCGACTTCGGCGATGCGGGTTTCGACATGCCGATCGGCAGCGGTCCCTATTTCGTCGAGAACCTGCAGCCCGGCTCCCGCATCGTCTATCGCCGCGACCCGGACTACTGGGGCGCCGCGCTCCCGATGAATGCCGGACAAAACAACATCGACCGGCTCACCTACGAATATTTCCGCGATGCGAATGCATCCTTCGAAGCCTTCAAGACCGGCATCTACCATGCCCGTCCCGAAGACGACCCGGGCCGCTGGACGACGGGATATGATTTCCCTGCCCTGCGGGCCGGAAAGGTGCGCAAGGAAATCTTCGAAAGCGGTATGCCTTCAGGCATGTACGCCCTCGTCTTCAATACGCGGCGGCCCGTCTTCGCCGACCGCCGCGTACGCGAGGCGCTCATTCGGCTTTTCAACTTCGAATGGGTGAACAGGAATCTCTATTACAGCGCCTATGTCAGGACGCAGAGCTTCTTCGACAATTCCGAACTCGGCTCGCATGGACGTAAAGCGACGGCACGCGAACGCGCGCTGCTCGCGCCTTTTCCAGGAGCGGTTACCCCCGGCATCATGGCGAATGGCTGGCAGGCCCCCAAGGGCGACCCGGCGGGCCAGGACCGCGAGAACCGCATGCGAGCCGTTGCGCTGCTGCGTGAGGCGGGTTTTGAAGTCCGGGACGGACGCATGACGAATGCAGAAACCGGACAGCCGCTTACCTTCGAAATTCTGGTTGCGACACCCGCCGAGGAACGCCTCGCCCTGACCTATGCGCGAATGGCGAAGCGCGTCGGCGTAGAGGCTGCGGTGCGTAACGTCGATCCGAGTCAGTATCAGGAGCGGCGCAGCAACTATCAGTACGACATGATTTTCAACAGCTGGTTTTCATCCCTGTCGCCGGGCAACGAACAAAGTTTCTACTGGGGTTCGGGGGCCGCGGATGTTCCGGGGACGCGAAACTACATGGGGGTGAAGGAGCCCGCGGTAGACGCGATGATCGCCGCGATGCTGGAAGCGCGGAGCCGCGAAGATTTCATTGCGGCGGTGCGGGCAATGGACCGGGTTCTTCTCTCCGGCGCCTACATGATTCCGCTCTTCCATCAGCCCGATCAATGGCTCGCCCTGTGGAAGAAGGTCAAGATTCCGGAACGGACGTCACTCTACGGATACCGCAGCAGCACCTGGTGGATCGAAGAAGACTAGGTCGCAACGCGAACGGCAGTTCCGGAATCCGAAGGGCGAACTCCGTGCGATGATCGGCGGCTGACGCTCAGTCCGCCGCGTTCAGCAATTTCAACCGCGCTTTCTTGAGGGCGCGGGTTTTCTCCGTCCACTCGCGAATAGCCTGCTCCACACGGCCGCCTTCGGCTTCCATGATCTCATCATGCTTCGCATCCCGCACGGTGATCTCGCAGGCGAGCCCGTTAGGATCGAAAAAGTAGACCGAATGGCAGAAGTGGTGGTCGACGGGACCGAAAACCGGAACCTTCGCTTCCTTGAGCCGGGCGATGAAATCGTCGAGCTCCGCGCGCGTCGCAACCTCGAAGGCGAAGTGATAGTCTTCGATACCGTCCTTCATGCGGAAGACGGCATCGTCGGCACTTCCCGGCTCATCGAAGAAGGCAATGAAATTGCCGTCTCCCATCTCGAAGAAGAGATTCATGAAGGGCCGGTCCCTGCCGCCCGGATCGCGGTCGAAGGCAAGTGCCGCCGCGGGCTTGAGGCCGAGGAGGTCGACATAGAATTTTCGTGTCTCGTCGGCATCGCGGCAGCGATAGGCGATGTGATGAAATCCCGTGATCTTCGGCGCGGGCGTTTTCGCCTCACCGATATGGGCGACAGTACCGAGAAGCTCGTTACTCATCCTCTCCTCCAAGAAAGACGAACGGCCTGACGGAAAGGCTAGGCCCCGGCGCTTCGAAAAGCCAGAGGCGCTAGCGCGGCTGGATGGAGAAGATCGCTTCCGGACTCGTCATGTTCATCCCGTGTTTCACATAATTGTACGGCGTGACATTGACGGATTTTATGAGCGCCCGCTCGATTTCCGTGCCTATGCTGCCATCGGCGGCGGGGACCATGTCGAAGTCGATGACGTTGATGCAGGCGGGGTCCTGCTCAAAGGCACGGACGGCGCCGAGCGTCCCGCTCGACCGCCGAGACGGTGCGGCGGAGCGCATCGGCGAAGACTTCGCCGCCCTCGAGCATGGCCGGGCCCGGCTCCCCCGCCCTGTCGTGCCGGGAAGCGCGCTCAAATCGCTTCGGCCTTCTTCAGGGCATTGACGTCGCCATCGGAGAAGCCCCAGTCCTTCAACGCGCTTTCGGTGTGTTCGCCGATGGTGGGCGCGGGGCCTTGAATCTTCGATTCCGTCCGCGAGAAGCGCGGCGCGATATTCGGTTGCGCCACGCCGTCGATCTCGACGATGGTCTGGCGCGCCTTGTTATGCGGATGGCCGATCGCTTCCTTGATCGACAGAACCGGCGCGAAGCAGATGTCGGTGCCTTCCATGATCTCGCACCATTCGTCGCGCGTCTTCGTCTTGAAGACAGCTTCGATCTTCTTCTTCATTTCCGGCCATTGCGCGCGATCCATCTGCGCATCCCACAGGCTGTCGGTGAGGCCCGCCTTCTCGCGCAGGATGGCGTAGAACTGCGGCTCGATGGAGCCGATGGAAATCCATTGCCCGTCCTTCGTCTCGTAGGTGTCGTAGAAATGCGCGCCGCCATCGAGCATGTTCGTGCCATGCGGCTCCTGCCACATGCCGGACGCCGTGAAGCCATAGAACATGGCCATGAGCGAGGTCGCGCCATCCGTCATGGCGGCGTCGACGACCTGGCCCTTGCCGCTGCGCTGCACTTCCACGAGCGCGGCCAGCATGCCCATCGCCAGATAGAGCGCGCCGCCGCCGAAGTCGCCGACGAGGTTCAGGGGCGGAACGGGCTTCTCGCCCGGACGGCCGATCGCGTGCAGCGCGCCGGTGAGCGAGATGTAGTTGATATCGTGCCCTGCGGCGTTCGCCAGCGGGCCGGTCTGGCCCCAGCCGGTCATGCGGCCGTATACGAGCTTCGGATTGCGCTTGAGGCAGACATCGGGTCCAAGGCCGAGCCGCTCCATGACGCCCGGACGGAAACCTTCCTGCAGGATGTCGGCCTTTTCGATCAACTTGAGGCTGGCCTCGACTGACTCAGGCTTCTTGAGGTCGAGTGCGACCGAGCGGCGGCCACGCGATCCGATGTCGTATTTGGAGCCGCCGCGCGCGCCCTTGCGGTCGATACGGATAATGTCTGCCCCCATGTCGGAAAGCAGCATGGCGCAGAACGGGCCCGGACCGATGCCCGCAAATTCGACGATCCTGATACCGCTAAGGGGTCCGCTTCCCATCTCTTTGCTCCCGTTAAGTCAGCCAGTACATGGCGTTGCTGTTCGTTGCCAGATTTGTACAGCTTGCCGGATGGCACGTAAATGCCGGGAGGCCGGCTTCCGATCTGACGCAGCGTCCCGCTTGCGCCCGGAGAAAGGCGACCTTACAAACCGGTGCATGGTCATGCCCGCTCCCTCCATCGCCCGTGGTTATTCGGGCGAAGCCAGCCCCGAACGTTTCAACATCGCGCGCTATTGCCTGGCGCGCGGCGCGGCCGCCACGCCCGGCAAGACGGCGCTCGTCGTCGTTGCCGACGCCGATGCGCCACTCGAGGAAGCCGAGCGCTGGACCTATGGCGAACTCGATGAAGCGGTGCGCCGCGTGGCCGCCGGACTGCTTGCCGAGGGATTTTCGCCTGGCGACCGGATAATGATCCGTATGCCGAATACGCCGGAATATGCATTGATGTTTTTCGGCGCATTGGCGGCGGGGATCGTTCCCCTGCCCTCGTCCTCCCAACTCACGCCCGCCGAAGCCGATTTTCTGCTTTCCGATTCAGCGGCGAGCGCCGTTGCGCTGGCGCCGGGCATGAGCATGACGGACGAAGGCGTGCGCGTCTTCGATGCGGAGGCGATTGCAAAGCTGCGGCGGCATGAACCCCTGCCGGACTATGCGGACACAGCGGCGAACGACCCGGCTTTTCTTGTCTACACATCGGGCACGAGCGGACGGCCCAAGGGCGTACTTCATGCACATCGCAGCGCATGGGGCCGCAGGCCCATGTATCGCGGGTGGTACGGCATGGAGGCGGACGACGTGATGCTCCATGCGGGTGCCTTCAACTGGACCTATACGCTCGGCGTCGGCCTCACGGACCCCTGGGCGAATGGTGCGACGACCGTTCTCTACAATGGCGAGAAGGACGTGCAGGTCTGGCCGAAGCTGATGGAGAAGACGCGTGCAACGCTCTTCGCCGCCGTGCCGACCCTTTACCGCCAGGTGCTGAAATATTGCGACCTTGCCGCTCATGACCTCTCCTCGCTCCGGCATGGCCTGACGGCGGGCGAGGTCTTGTCGCCCGCGCTTCTTGATCACTGGCGCGAGGCAACCGGCAAGGAACTCTACGAGGCACTCGGCATGAGCGAGTGCTCGACCTATGTCTCGACGGGACCGGGCATGGCAATCCGGCCGGGCAGTCCCGGCAAACCGCAGCCGGGGCGATGCGTGGCGGCGCTGCCCGTCGAGGGCGGAACGGAGCCTCTACCCGCCAGCGAGACCGGGCTCCTTGCGGTTCACCGGTCCGACCCCGGCCTCATGCTCGGTTACTGGCGCCGCGCCGACGAGGAGGCGGAAGTCTATCGCGGGGAATGGTTTGTCGGTGGCGATCTCGCGAGCTTCGATGCCGACGGATACATGTGGTACCACGGGCGCGCCGATGATCTCATGAACGCGATGGGATATCGCGTGTCGCCGCAGGAAGTCGAAGCAGCGCTCGCGAGCCATCCCGATGTTCAGGAAGTCGCCGTGACGGAGCTTCACGTTCGCGAGGATGTCAGCATCGTTGCCGCTTTCGTCGTACCGAAGGAAGCGAGCGAGCCGGATGCGGCATCGATCCTGAAATGGGCGGCAGACCGCCTCGCCGCTTACAAATGCCCGCGCGAGGTCATCTTCGTGGAAAGCCTGCCACGGACGGCGAACGGCAAGGTGATGCGCCGCGCGCTCGCCAAGGGCTAGATCAGCGACCCGAGGGAATCGTTTCCGTGCTCGCCGCCAGAGGAGCGGCGTTCGCGTCCGGTGTCGCCTCGGCGGCGAAGGTCACTTCCACCTGGCGCACGCGGTCGACAAGCGCCACCGTCGCGGCGACGGGGCTCGCATCGAGTGCCCAGACGCAAACGAAAAAACCGACGATGACACCGACCAGAAAGTTGGACATGACGGCCGGGGACCTCCTCGCCCTCGAAGTCGTGTCGAATCACTGTGACAAGGGTGTGGAGAGAAAAGGTAAAAAACAAGCAAAATCAATGGCTTGTGTCAAAACGGGACGTTTTGAGATCAAGTCTTCGCCGCTTGGCCGTGCATCGCGACGAGCGCCTCTTCCGGCGCCTTGTCCAGCAGGCTGACACCGAGAATGCCTACGCTCGCGACAAGAAATCCGGGGAGGATTTCATAGATGTCGAAGAGCCCGCCCGATAGCTGTTTCCAGACGATCACCGTGACAGCACCGGCGACCATGCCTGCGAGCGCGCCATTGCGCGTCATGCGAGACCAGAAGAGAGAGAAGAGGACGACGGGACCGAACGCCGCCCCGAATCCGGCCCAAGCATAGGCAACGAGTGACAGAACGGTGCTGTCCTTGTCGAGGGCGAGCAAGAAAGCGGCGACGGAAATCACCAGGACCGAAAGCCGCCCTACTCTGAGGAGTTCCTTGGCCTCCGCGCGGGGGCGCAACAGCCGCTTCCAGAAATCTTCGGCGATGACGCTCGACGAGACGAGAAGCTGAGAGGATACCGTACTCATGATCGCAGCAAGCACTGCAGCGAGAAGCACGCCTGCAAGCCAGGGACTGAAAAGCGCTTGCGACAAGGCGAGGAAGACCGTTTCCGGATTGTCGAGAGGTGCGGCCGCAAAATAACCGATACCTGCGATGCCTGTCGCAATCGCGCCATAGAGAGCGAGCACCATCCATGTCATGCCGATCATCTGCGCCTGGGGCATGTCGCGCTCGTCGCGAAGCGCCATGAAGCGCGCGAGAATATGCGGCTGGCCGAAATAGCCGAGCCCCCAAGCCATGTGCGAGACGGCGCCGATGAATGTCGTGTCGTCGAAGGCGTCGAACACGCCGGAAGGTCCAACCTCCACCGTCGCCGCGAGCGTCGCATCCCATCCCCCCATGGACGAGATGGCGACGGCCGGCACGATCAGAAGCGCAAAGAACATCATGATGCCCTGCACGGTGTCGGTCCAGCAGACGCCGAGAAAGCCGCCGATCACCGTGTAGGAAAGGATGCTCGCCGTGCCGATGACGAGGGCGATGCGGTAGTCGAGGGCGAAGACCTGTTCGAAGAGAATGGCGCCCGAGACGAGACCGGCCGAAGTGTAGATCGTGAAGAAGATCAGGATGACGAATGCGCTCGCAACGCGGAGCACGCGGCTCTTGTCGGCAAAGCGGTTCTCGAAATAGTCCGGCATGGTGAGCGCGTCGCCCGCGATCTCGGTATACCGGCGCAAGCGCCGCGCAACGAAACGCCAGTTGAGAAGCGCGCCGGCGACAAGGCCGACGGCGATCCATATTTGATTGAGGCCCGAGGCATAGATAGCGCCGGGCAGGCCGAGCATCAGCCAGCCGCTCATGTCGGAGGCGCCCGCGGACAGTGCCGCAACGGTGCCGCCAAGCTGGCGTCCACCGAGAATGTAATCCTTGAGATTGGCTGTATAGCGATAGGCCGCGGCGCCGAGACCGAGCATGGCGAGGAGATAGACCGCAATGACGGCTCCGGATATCCCGGTCATCGCGCCGCTCTCGCCCAGGAAATGACGGAAAGGACGATCGCAAGCGCCGGAAGCGCCAGTACGATCCAGGTCCCGATTGTCAGTCCACCGATCATGTTCCCCCATGTGCGAGGGTGCTACATGACAGGCGGCCCTCCCTGCTGACTTAGCCAATAACCAATCGGGTTTGCAAGCGTATCTGCCGGAGGTTCTGGCGGTTTGACGCTGCGATATTGGCCGTACTGCCCCTTATGGCCGTAGCTCGAGTCAATGCGGTATTCGTGCTGGACGTGCTCGCGCGCGACGGAAACCTTGCGGCCGAAGCTGAAGGCAGCCTGCATCGGATCCAGACCATAGGTCCAGACGCAAGCAAGGAAGCCTAGAATGAATCCGGCAACCAGTTTTCCCACGTCGGTTTTCCTTCTGTCGCAAGTACCGCAACATATGGAAAATCATGCGTGATTATAATTAACAAACGGTTACCACCAGTTGCGGCAGTTACGTCAGAGCGACTGCCCGTCGTCCGTCGTGAAGAGCGACCCGGTGATGAAGCGGCTGTGATCCGAGGCGAGGAGAAGCAACGTGCCGTCGAGATCCTCCTCCAGGCCTAACCGGCGGCGTGGCCAGGTCCTGATCTGCTTCTGTCCACCCTCGGATTTGAACCAGTCGGAATTGAGTTCCGTTTCGATAAAGCCCGGGCACATGGCATTGACGTTGATCTGGTGACGCGCCCACTCCTTGGCCAGTGACTTCGTCATCATTCCGACCGCCGCCTTCGTCATGCAATAGATTGTGAGGCCCGGCAGGACCGTATGCGCGCCGATGGAGGCAATGTTGATGATGCGTCCTCCTTGTCCGCGCGCAATCATGGAACGCCCGGCCGCCTGCGCCATGAAAAAGGCACCGCGCACATTCGTGTCGAACATCGTGTCGAAACCTTCGGGCGTCACATCGGCGGGAAGCGCCTGCACGTTCATGCCTGCGTTGTTGACGAGGATGTCGAGCGGCCCGAGGTCTCTTTGGACCGTCGCAACGCAATCCGAAATGCTTTGCGTATCCGTGACGTCGAGCGCGACGGCCGCGACGGCGCCGCCCATTCCCTCGATTTCCTGCCTGAGGGTCCGGAGGCGTTCGACACGCCGCCCCGTGATCGCGACCTTCGCGCCTGCCTTTGCGAGAATCAGGGAAAACCGGCGGCCAAGCCCGCTGGTGGCACCCGTGACGAGCGCGACCTTGCCCGTCAAATCGTAGCTCGGCAGCGTGATTTCCGTCGCGTCGGCCATGTGAAATCCGTCCCCTCTTATCCAGTTGATTTTGCCCGGGTTTTCGCGGCAGCGGCATCCTAGAAGCAGGTTGCTCTCCGTCAAGCCACCGCGCGGCTTGCCCCACACCGCCCTGCATCGCCATAATCGGCACCGCAACACGGAAGGGAGGCCGCAATGCAGCTCGACGTCGTCTCCGATACTGTCTGCCCCTGGTGCTACATCGGCAAGAAGCGCCTCGATCAGGCGCTCGCCATGCATGGCGGTGACGGCATTACACTAGCCTGGCGACCTTTCCAGCTCGACGCCTCGATCCCGGAAGGTGGCGTCGACCGCAAGGCCTACATGGAAAAGAAATTCGGTGCGGAACGCGCAAAGACAGTCGGCAACACCATCCGCGAGCTTGG
Source organism: Parvibaculum sp. (assembly GCA_014359855.1). Classification (GTDB taxonomy): domain Bacteria; phylum Pseudomonadota; class Alphaproteobacteria; order Parvibaculales; family Parvibaculaceae; genus Parvibaculum. The sequence goes on along the minus strand of JACIYQ010000311.1, from coordinate 186 downwards.
CGAAGCGGCCGGCATCACGTTCCGTTTCGACAGGATCGAACGTTCGCCCAACACGCTCGACAGCCACCGTCTGGTCCGTTGGGCCGGTACGGCCGGATGCCAGAACGAGATGGTCGACATTCTGTTCCGCCGCTATTTCGAAGACGGAGAGGATGTCGGTTCGCACGACGTCCTGCTCGATGCAGC